>JAAZEL010000054.1 GCA_012512325.1 Candidatus Fermentithermobacillaceae bacterium
CAGATCCCAATGCATTTCGGGACTGAATTCGTCGTCCTCCCTGAAACTCACCAAAACCCCCGGGAGATCCTTGGACGCTGCCTGAACCAAGCTTGTCCCCCGGAGGCTTGCGGGAAACACGCATTCCTTGAGGAGCAGCCGGGCAAGTTCATCCATGACGCCATTTAGGTGAGCATCGGGTCCACCCCCATGGGGTTCAGGGTTAAACCACGCCAAGAGCACTTCGCCTGTAGACAGATCAGAAGAGCACAGTCCCACCGGGCCTAAGAGTCCCAGCCCCCTGTATTCGCCGTAAACCACACACAGGTAGCTTGAGGCGGCGTCTTCCGCGCCTTCCCAATACGTGCCCGGAGTTATGACCCTCACCACATCCCTTTTCACAAGCCCCTTTGCCTTTGAGGGATCTTCCGTCTGCTCGCAGATGGCCACCTTGAAGCCCTTAGACACAAGGGTTCTTATGTACTCATCCACCGAATGGTAAGGCACCCCGCACATGGGGATGGGCTCACCGTCCATGGAGCCACGGCTTGTGAGGGCAATGCCCAATTCCTGAGAAGCTATCCTGGCGTCTTCGAAGAACATCTCGTAGAAGTCGCCGAGCCTGAAGAAAAGCAAACAATCCCGGTACTTGGCTTTCAGCGCCTCATACTGGCGCATCATGGGTGTCTTGCGTGACAATAATCTGACCTCCGGTTGTCAAATGTGTCCCTTAGGGTGCTCAGCTTCAGGGCCTCTAAGATACCACGTGCCTGCCTCAGCTACCCTGACCTTTACCAGATCCCCCGGCTTTGGCCCTTTGGTGGTGCATACCACAAGTTTGTTGGTGCGGGCCCTCCCGCGGTAGTATTCAGGATTTCTTGAATCAGGCCCTTCAATGAGCACCTCCTGAACGGTTCCGATAAGGGACTTGTTGATGGCCCTGGTGATCTCGTTTTGAACCTCTACAAGCGCCTGCAGCCGGTCTGACTTCTGCTTCCGCGGAATCTGGTTGTCCATTCGGGCAGCGGCAGTGCCTTTCCTGGGAGAAAACACGAACATAAACGCACCATCCAACCTGAGCTCTTGGATCAGGTCCAGGGTGTCTCGGAAGTCTTCCTCCGTCTCCCCGGGAAACCCGACTATGATATCGGTGGTGACGGCAGCACCGGGGATCCGGTCTTTGATGTAATAGACCAGGTCCCTGTACTGTTCCCGGGTATACCCCCGGTTCATCAGCTTGAGTATCCTGTTGCTTCCCGATTGAAGAGGCAGGTGGAAATGCTCGCAAACATGCCTGGATTGGCTTATCACATCGACCATGTCCTCGGTGAAATCCCTGGGATGGGAAGTCAAATAGCGTATCCTCCGGATACCTGGTATCCCGTCAATGCGCTCCAGCAACCCGGCAAATCCTGGGCCCCTATCCAGGTCATGCCCATAGGCGTTTACGTTCTGCCCAAGGAGGGTGATTTCGATGTATCCCTGGTCTACGAGTTCCTGTATCTCCCGGATAATGAACTCAGGCTCGCGTGATACCTGGGGGCCTCTGGTAAAGGGCACGATGCAATACGAACAGAAATTGTCGCAGCCGTACATTATGGCCACGTACGCGCTTACGCCGGGTACCTTGACCCTGGGAAGCCCCTCGGGAAGCATCTGGGTGGACTCGGTCCTGCGCGCTTCAGTCCTGCTGGGGGATACCGCAGTCACAGGTTTCGCGGAGCATTCCTCAAGCACCCTGTATACCAGTTCGGGGATGCGGTGGATATGGCCCGGGCCCACCGCAAGCTTAACGTACGGGGCTCTCTGCTTGATCCTTTCTACTGTCCCGGGAAGCTGAGCCATACATCCTGCCAGCACGATTACAGGTACATTGCCGCGCCTCCCCGACTCATACACAAGTTGCCCCAACCTGCTCCATACCTTTTCCTCAGCAGCTTGCCTCACCGCACAGGTGTTGACCACTACCACGTCTGCGTCCAAGACGTCTTGGGCCTGAACGAACCCCTCCTGTTCCAACAGACCGCCTATGGTCTCAGAATCCCTTTCGTTCATCTGACATCCGAACGTCTCTATGAAATATGTGAGCTTGTTGCGCTTCATCTTCTACGAACTTGCACTCCGTCGGGTATAGTTTCTTCCATCATACTATAGTTTTGCGGGGCCAAGGGCACAAAAGCCCCTACACGCCACCTGTCTTGCCCTGGGATGTACCCTGATAAAGCAGCCACTGTCCGGTAGCACCTATCCGAGATCAAACACCTCAGTGTTCGCCGCGCACTCCTTGGCCAATGCCTCAACATCAAGGAGTCTTTCGGCCTGTTCTGCCACGTCAGGCCGAGGCTTGGTGACCGGATGCTTAGGCACAAATACCGAACAACAGTCTTCGTAGGGCAGTATCGAAATGTCGTAAGTGCCAATCTGTTGGGCCAGGCGCACGGTTTCCACCTTGTCAAAGCAGATGAGGGGCCGTAACACGGGATAATCTGAAGTGCTTTCGATTACCCGCAGGCTCTCCAGGGTCTGACTCGCCACTTGTCCCAGGTTTTCCCCTGTGAAGATGGCAAGCCCTCCCATGTCCCGGCAGATCAGAGAGGCCACCCTCATCATCATTCGCCTCATGATTATTACCCTGTATTTCTCAGGACACTTGTCCATTGTTTGTGTCTGGATTGCCGTAAACGGGGCTATGAGGAGCCTCAAATCCGGGTTGAACTTCCTGAGCACCTTGCAGATTTCGACCACCTTGTCCCTTGCGCGGACACCTGTTATCGGGTAACTCCAGAAGTGCAGCGCGTCCACGGCTACTCCCCGCTTCACGGCCAGGTAGCCTGCAACCGGGCTGTCTATCCCGCCCGAAAGCAAGAGGATCCCCTTGCCCGACGTGCCCACAGGCAAGCCTCCGGGCCCCTCCGTCTGTCCCCCGCAGATATATGTGCGTCCTGGACGGATCTCCACGATCAAATGGATAGACGGGTTGTGTACGTCCACTCCGAGCCCGGGCACGTTCTTTAGAACTGCCGCCCCCAAGGCCTGGTTCACTTCAGGAGACGTAAGGGGAAACCCCTTGTCCGCCCTCCTGGTATCCACCTTGAACGTTACAGGCGGGGTCATCTGGGCCTTGGCCTGCTCAACTGCGAATATGGCGGCCTTCTTGACGGCCTCCATGTCGCTGTCAGTTGCAAATCCCGGACTTATGGCCACAATGCCGGGGACCTTGGACAACACCTGGATGCACTGCTTTTCCGACTCCTCTGACCCGAGGCCGGTTACATAGAACCTTCCATGAGACTTGGACACCCTTCGGCCTGCATCGTCAACCACTGTTGACAGGGCGTTTACGATGTTTTCGCGCAATGTGTCCTCAAACTGCCTTCTGTTCCTCCCTTTGAGGCTTATCTCTCCATACCGGATTAACAAGACTCTCTCCATGGTACATGCTCCTTCATGCGCTAGTCGTGTGCCCCGATGAGGCTCCCGAACCCCGGGGATCCCCGG
>JAAZEL010000055.1 GCA_012512325.1 Candidatus Fermentithermobacillaceae bacterium
CCTCATCCTCGGCCCCGTCTATCAAAACACGCTGCCGGGCAATATTGACCTTAATGCGGGGGCAACGTTTTTCCTAGGCAGAGGTGGTGGACTGTTTGCGCCAGATCCCTTGCGGGCAACAGCATCGGTCGAACTTAGCTATCCTTTCTAGTGTCAGAGGGCCCCATCAAGGGGCCCACACAAGATTCAACCGCCGGTTCCACATCCCTTTGACGGTGGCTGTTGTCAAATCCATGAACGCTAAAGCGTTCCTCTTCTGTAAACGGCGCGCCCATTTCTCCCCCCGTTATACCATTACCCCACGGTCATTTCGAAGAATGGTCTCGCCTAGATTGACTGGGAACCCGCCGCAGATGACCAGCAAGTTGGCTTCCCAAGACTGTTTTCTCCCCTACCAACGGCAGCCGCCAACTCCACACGGCTTAACCAAGTGAACCGAGGGCTCCCGTCACGTGAATCTAGACATACAGCGTATTCATCGTTTCGGGATCCAATTGAAATACGAGCTGCTCCGAAACCCAAGATGGCGCCCGGAGAGAGAATGGTTCTTGGGCCATTTACTGCCTTGAAAAGAGTCAGAGCTGCGAAGAACGAATTGATTGGGATTAGCGGGCTACATGCCTTCCAGGCCTTCGGCCCGCGCTGTTCCCGCTCTCAATGCCACGCGAATGAGCAACAAGTGGGAACAGGACGGCACCTCGGTTTCCGCTAGCTGCTTACATCCGATGACGGCGCCCGCGGACGCAAGCATACGATAGATGACCCAAGACAATCACCACCCTCACGTTATCCTTCACCCTCCCCGATCGATGTACAGCCTCGTCTCCCAGAAGCGAGGCCCACTCGGAAACGGATGCTTTCGCGACGCACACGCGGTATCGCGATGCTTTCCTCAGTACAAATATGTCAGGTGGCCAAGTTCGCCTGGCCCATTTTCGCCGACTGTAATCTGCAGGAGAACCCACTTAGTGATAGAAGTAATACTCCAAATACGGAAAGGGAGGGATTAAATGCAATTGCTGAATTCGATTAATCATGCGGTGAATCGACTGGCAAGTTTCTTATCCTGCATACTGCTAGTATCATTGGTCGTTCTGGTTTCGATAGCGATAATTTTCCGTTTTGTGCTAGTTAAGCCCCTTGCGTGGACCGAAGAACTGGCTAGGTATCTCTTCCTTTGGAGTGCTTTCTTAGGCATAGCTGTCGCTGAAGGCAAAGGCACTCACGTTCGAGTTACGATTCTAATGGACTCCCTATCGGTGGACAAGAAAAACAGGCTGGAAATCCTCAGTCGTCTTTGCTCGCTCGCTTTTATAGTGGTGATTTTTCCAAAAAGCATCGAGCTTGCGAAAATGACTCATGCGCAGATTTCACCTACATTGCGGATTCCCATGAGCTATGTCTATGGGGCTATACCCATATCCTTAGGCTTAGTTCTATTCAACATGCTAACCACATTCTTGACCCAGATTCCCACTCTGAAAACAGGCAGACGGGAAGGAGGCATAGAGCTTTGAGTATAGTCCCGGTCCTCATAGTATCTCTGTTTATGTTTCTGGCTATCGGTGTTCCAATTGGCTACGCTATGGGCCTAGCCTGTGTATTGGCGATTAAACTATCAGGGACCACCATTCCTCTGATGGTCATCGTGCAGAAGATGTACACAGGTCTGGATTCATTTCCGTTAATGGCAATGCCCTTTTTTATGCTCGCCGGTGCGATCATGGAAGAGACCAACATAGCCAACAGGTTGTTAGAGTGTGCTAATGCTCTGATAGGACATGTTAAGGGTGGCTTGTCTCATGTCAATATTGTGGCAAGTATGTTTTTTGCGGGGATTACAGGAGCGGCAACAGCTGACACCTCGGCGATAGGCTCGGTTCTTATTCCAGCGATGGTCAAGGACGGTTATCCCATAGACTACTCAGCAGCTGTAACTGCGATATCATCGACTATCGGCGTCATAATCCCTCCCAGCATGCCGATGGTTATCGCGGGAGTCACAACGGGAACCTCCATAGCGGCTTTGTTTCTTGGAGGAGTCATCCCAGGAATACTAAGCGGTCTTGCTCAGTTGGTGGTGAGCGTTGCCTATGCCAAGAAACATAACATGCCAGCTCGTCCTGGGGTTCCATTGGCTAGCCAGGCACGCTTATTGTTCACTAATCTTCCTGCCCTAGGTATGCCGTTTATTATCATCGGCGGCATCATGGCAGGAGTCTTCACACCTACAGAGGCATCCGTTATTGCTGTTATCTACGGTTTTGTCGTCGGTTGCTTAATAGAGAAGAAGCTGCCTAGCCTGGCCCAGATGGGAAACATGCTCACGAAGGTGTCTGCTACCGTCTCCGTAGTTCTGCTGTGTTTGGCAACAGCCACAACATTTGGATGGTTGCTCGGCATAGCCCATCTCCCCGCTTCAATCGCACGTATAATATTCTCTATTACGGACAATCCCGTAGTAATCAAGCTGCTTATGATAGTCACTTTCCTCATCGTCGGAACGTTCATGGACCAAGTTCCGGCGATACTAATATTCGGACCCATTTTCTTGCCTATAGTACGGAACCTGGGAATGTCCCCGGTGCACTTTGGCGTAGTGATAGTCTTTGCGATGGCCATAGGATTGGTGACACCGCCCGTCGGTTCCGTCTTGTATGTTGTATGCGGCATCACTGGACTCGACATGCTGTCCGTCACCAGAGAACTCATTCCATTCCTGGTGGCAGTCATTATCGTATTGATAGCTATCACGTTTATTCCAGAACTAGTTCTTTGGCTTCCAAATCGAGTCTTGCTCGGGAGGTGATCTTGTCCAGAGCAGAGAGCTTCTGTAAATGCGTCATGTTTTGGAGGGTGTCGTTTCAGCAAGCAAGGCAAGAACTAACCAGAAAGGATGCTGTCCCATGCAAAATAAGATTCGCATTATCCTGCTCTCGAGTCTATTAGTATTGGTCTTGGCCCTCGGTGTCCAGGCGAAAATAACTTTGAAGTTGGCCCACGCACACACTCCCGAAGAATCGATCATTGGTCATGCTGCGACATACTTTGCTCAGCGTGTTGCAGAATTAACCAACGGCGAAGTCCAAGTCGACGTTTATCATTCGGGACAGGCCGGAGCGGACGAAAGGGAGATGGCCGAATCCGTCCAATTCGGAGCACTTGATATGGCAATCCCGGCAACATCCCCACTTACGGCGTGGAACGAGAAGTTGATGTTGTTTGATCTACCGTTCCTTTTCGAAGATCATGCCCATGCGATTAGAGTGTTCGACGGCCCTGTCGGGGATCACATTAAAGCTGAGATGCTGAAAAGTGGAATCCGAATCTTGGAGATCTGGTCTGCGGGATTTCGCAACGTGTTCAATAACGTGCGACCTATTTATGAACCAGATGATCTCAAGGGGATCAAAATAAGAGTGATGCAAACACCCGTATATCTTGATACTTTCACAAACCTCGGTGCCCTCCCCACCGCGATGGCGTCAAGTGAATTGTTTACCGCCTTACAGTTGGGTGTGGTAGATGCGGGCGAGAATGCTCCCGGTAGTTTCAACGGTTGGGGCTGGGATGATGTTGCCAAGTACTATTCGTTCACACAACACGCCTTTTCACCCATGGCATTGATCATCAACGCAAAACGTTTTGATTCCTTGTCCGAGAGCCACCAAATGGCTATTTGCTTGGCGGCTCGAGAGGCCTCTCAGGTGCAACGACAGTACGTAGAGAAACTATGGGGTAATGCCGTGCAGAAGGCCAAGGACAAAGGCGTTCTCTTCAACGAAGTTAATGATATTAGTGCCTTCCGCAATCTGGTACTAGATGTATACGACAAGTACCGGGATAAGTTGGGATACTTGATCGACTATGCCCTAGCTGAGGGAAATGGACCACGATCGGTGGAAGAGTATTTGAGTAAGGCAAAATAGTTGATAGGGGGGGCTTCCCCCCCTTTATCCCTTGGAGGCCAGATAACCGTGCGCATCGAACGTTTAAAGACTAGATTGTTGCAACACAAACCTTCTATCTGCGTTGAAAGGGCGATACTCATTACGGAAAGCTATCAAGGGACTGAGGGAGAACCGGAATGTGTCCGTAGAGCAAAAGCCTTACGAAGAGTCCTAAACAGAATGTCTATCTCCATAAACCCGGATGAATTAATTGTGGGCAACCAAGCTTCCCAACCGCGAGCCGCCCCTTTGTTTCCCGAGTTTTCCATCAGTTGGCTGGCTCGAGAGCTTGACGACTTGCCCACTCGACAAGCCGATCCGTTCTACATTGACGGTCAGAAGAAAGACGTTCTTCGAAGAAGAGTATTTCCCTATTGGCAAGGGAAGACGGTTGAAGAAAGAGCAAGAAACCAGTTGCCTGAAGAAGTACAGAACTACTTGGATTCTTGCGTTTTCATCCTCACGGGCTTGAATACGGGGATTGGACATATCAATCCGGGCTATGATGTTATTATAAGACGAGGTCTGCTATCGATAAAAGAAGAACTGGAACAAAGATGCATCGCTGAGCCTCAAAGGAAAGACTTCTATGAAGCGGGGGCAATTACTTGTGCTGCGGCAATAGAGTTTGCCAATCGCTATGCCGACCTGGCACGAGAGATGTCAAGGTCCGAACCGGATGCCCAAAGACGCCGCGAGTTGGAGGCGATCGAGCGTGTTTGCCGCCGGGTTCCCGCTTATCCAGCGGAAACGTTTCACGAAGCAGTACAGTGCTTTTGGTTCTTACAGTTGATAATCCAACTGGAGTCCAACGGGCATAGCGTCTCACCAGGGCGGTTCGACCAGTACATGTACCCATACTACCGACGAGATATACAGTCAAGTAGACTCGATCGAGACCACGCCGCAGAACTCTTGGGCTGTCTATGGGTGAAGCTAAATGAGATCAACAAGGTGCGAGACAAGATAGGTGCAATGGCCTTTGGCGGTTACCCAATGTTTCAAAACCTGATCCTAGGTGGTCAGACACAGTATGGGGGCGATGCCACGAACGAGCTCTCATACCTGTGTCTCGAAGCCACGAGGCGCATACGACTCCCCCAACCCTCCTTGTCAGTACGATGGCACGAGGAATTGGATCAGGATTTCTTGCGACAAGCCATCGAGACGGTGAAAATCGGGCTGGGAATGCCTGCCTTTTTCAATGACCATGTCATTGTGAAGGTTCTTGACGTATTGGGATATCCCACGGAAGAGGCATGGAATTATGCTATTACCGGATGTGTACAGCCTCAATTAGCTGGGATGACGCAAGGCTTCTATAACGGCGGCTTCATGAATCTCGCAAAATGCCTTGAACTAGCGTTGAATAATGGATATGACCCCATCAAGAAGAGACAGATAGCTCCCAAGACTGGAGCACTGAGCGAACTAACAACCTTCGCTGAGGTATGGCGTGCTCTTGATGAGCAATTGTCGACCGCCTTAAGGTTACAGGCAGAGGCCGATAACATAATCGAGAAGATCCACGCCGAGTATGCCCCATCGCCATTTCTGTCTCTCATGGTCAGCGATTGTATCGACCGTGGACTGCCCGTTGAAGGGGGTGGAGCTAGATACAACTTCACCGCCATTAATGCCGTGGGTTTGGCTAACGTGGCAGACAGTCTGGCGGCGTTACGAATCATGGTTTATGACAAGAAACAGCTTTCTTTGGAGCTTATAAGGAAACTACTACAGGAAGATTTTTGCGACCACGAGGACATCCGGATGCGATTGTTGAACGATGTGCCAAAATACGGGAATGACTGTCAAGTAGTAGACAACATGGCAGAGAGTGTATTTGAACTCTTTTGTACCCGCGTCGGGGAAAACGAGAATGCACGAGGAGGAACCTTTGTCCCCGGTTTTCAAAGCATTTCGGCCCATGCCCTTTTCCGTGGCCATGTAGGAGCAACTCCCGACGGACGAAAAGCTCTTGACCTTCTCTCCGACGGAGGTGTTTCAGCTGCACAGGGAAGAGACCGAAACGGTCCAACAGCTTTGCTCAATTCGGTTCTTAGGTTAGACCATACTCGCGCATTGAACGGTTCCTTGCTCAACGTCAAGTTGCATCCATCAACAGTTGGAGGAGAAAAGGGTAGCCAGGGCATTTCAGCACTGATTAACACCTTCTTCACCAATGGGGGACAGCATATTCAATTCAATGTCGTTGATGCTAAGACCCTGAGGGAAGCCCAACAGTTCCCGGAATTATATTCCACTCTGCTGGTGCGAGTCAGTGGGTTTAGCGTATTCTTCACTGAGCTGGACAGGACTCTTCAAGAAGACATTATCGCACGAACAGAACATCTACTGTGCTAGTCTAGATTGACCACTTCCCCTTGAAGAATACCGATGGGACAGTCAATCCTTCACAAGAATGGGAGACTCTCAATAATGAGGAAAGAACGGATGATCCACCGCGATTGACCTTGGCCCATGCCTTCCATCAGTCGAACCTCACGGGGAGAATGCTTATGAGCATCTCCCCCGCCAATGATCTTTGCCCTAGAAATTGGCGCTTCAATCCGATAAAATAGAGTGCAAGTATCGGAGCAGGAGGATGTTGTCGTGCTTCCCAAAGAAGAACTTTTCGAGGCCCAGCTCGCCGTACGCAGGCTATGTTTGTATCGGAGCATTGCCCAGGACCCGGTGGTTAAGACGGCAGTGCGGTTGGCTGAATTGATTCAAGAGGATTTGCCGTTGCAGGTGCTTGAGACCTATCATGCCTTGACGGGCATGCTGGCCCATAAGGAACTAGCTCCCTCTGGGGATGTGGGCGACCCTTGGCAGGATCATCTCCTTGATTTGATCATCTACGATGA
>JAAZEL010000056.1 GCA_012512325.1 Candidatus Fermentithermobacillaceae bacterium
ATCATCGACGAGCTGGTTCAAATAGGCTGCCTGATGCTCAAGAACAGGGATTACCGGCTCGCCGATGGCCTTTTGCCGGTGTTCGAAAACATCATCAGAGAAAAGCTCCGGCAAGAGTCGGTCCCGTCCAACGCACGGATGGTGAGGAACCTGATTGAAAAGGCTATCAGGCGGCAAGCTGTGAGACTCATGCAGTCTAATTGCTTTAACAAGCAGGACCTTATGACCATAAGCTCGAGAGACCTGTTAGAGGCTTCGTGTGGCTGATAATATTATACATTAATGGAAACAGACACCAAATAGGGCCTTTGCAATCATAAGTATTGAGGATGCGAGTTCGAAGTATTCGTAAAGGGACGGGAAGAACATGAACCTTTCTTCCTGATCAACACGACAACGGTAAGACTTCCTTGTGGATGGGTGCATAGACCCGGAGAATACCCAACGGTGGTTTACTGGGCGATGAGACTGGATGGAGGATCTACAGCATAGGTTCCGGCCCGTAAGAGGCAGCGGAACTTACCGGCTTCCATCATACCAAGTTCAGTTTCTGTTTGGTTCCTGTTATAGGATATAATCAGTTAGGGATGACAATCAGGAGGGAAACAGTTGAACAAGCTGTCTGAAGCAACGAGCATGAAGGCAATAATCTGTGCACTGGATATCAAAGCGCCCAGGCTCAGGGACAAGAATGAAATGCTCCTTATGGCAGAGGAATCTGCCCAGGAGCTTGCCCGCCTTGCCGCGACTCTTGGGCTGGAAGTGGTGGGTACCGTGATCCAGGAACGGTATTCGCCTGATCCTGCGACTTACCTGGGCAGAGGCAAAGTTCAAGAGATTGCGGAACTTGTGTCGGAGCACGAAGCGTCATATGTGCTCGTTGACGGCCAGTTGTCTCCATCCCAATCGTACGATTTGGAAGAAGACCTCGGAGTCCAGGTGCTTGATAGGACAGAGGTCATCCTCAGGATCTTCGCCCAGCGGGCCAGAACCAAAGAAGGCAAGCTGCAAGTGGAGCTTGCCGCCAGGCGGCATGAACTCACCCGGCTTACGGGTCGCGGCACAGCCCTGTCCAGCTTGGGTGGAGGCATCGGTACCCGGGGCCCGGGAGAGCAAAAGCTTGAGCTGGAACGGAGGGTACTTAGAAGAAGGATATCCCGGCTGACCCATAGCCTCGAAAAGGTGCGCAGAGTGAGAGAGGTACAGCGGAAGCGCAGGCGCGCCTCACAGATTCCACAGGTATCCCTGGTAGGTTACGCCAACGCAGGTAAGTCCACGCTGTTCCGGGCGCTCACAGGCGAAGAAGTGCCGTGCGACGATATGTTGTTTGCAACCCTCGATCCCTGGACCAGAAGGTGGATCCTGCCTTCGGGCATGGTGGTCCTGGTAACTGACACGGTTGGTTTCATACAGAAGCTCCCCCACGAGTTGGTTTATGCTTTCAGAGCTACCCTGGAGGAGTCTCTCGAAGCAGACTTGCTTATCCATGTGGTCGATGCTTCTTTGCCTACATGGATACACCAGGTTGAAACGGTCCATACTGTGCTGGGTGAATTGGGCGCTTCCCATATCCCAGCCATTACGGTGCTCAACAAGACGGATATGCTGTCAGAGCACGAACTGGAAAACATCCTTGTGGAAACCAGGGGTAAGGCCCTTGCCATTTCTGCCTTGCACGGCTACGGCCTGGACGAGCTAGCTGCACTGGTTGAAGCAGAACTACTTGCGGATTCACAGGTTGTCTCCCTCTTGGTACCTTATTCCATGTGGGATATTGTCTCTGAGATACGCACTTGCGGGTCAATACTTGAAGAGGAACACGGGGATGCAGGTGCAGTCATTACATGCAGGTTAAGTCTTGTCGACATGAACAGGATTAAGAAGAAGCTTTCAGGGTGATGGACGTTGAACCACAGTCAATTTGACGTTTCCAAGGATGCATTTGACCTGGCGCTTGACTGTATTGCGGAACTCGCGGAGGTTTGGGGACGCATAGATCGCCTTGTGTTTGTCAACCAGGCCAGGGTGCTGAAAGGGTTCGGCGATGCCAGGATTTCCCTTTCCCACATGTGGCCTTCCACCGGGTACGGATACGGGGATGCAGGCAGGGAAGGCCTGGAACGGTTATTCGCAAAAGTGTTTGGCGGGGAGGGGTCCCTGGTGCGCCTTGCCTGGACGGCCGGCACCCATGTGCTCAAGACAGCCCTCTTCGGGCTCTTGCGCCCGGGCGATACGCTCTTGTCGGTCACAGGAACGCCTTACGAAACCCTTCGCCCGGTGATAGGGATTGAACCTGATGGGAAAGGGCTTTCCTATGAGCCTTCCCGTAACAGCTTGATTGGCCTGGGTGTCAAGTACCGCGAAACCTCATGCCTGGTTGATTTTGAGTCCGGGCTTATTGGCGGCGATGATTTGGAACGGATACTGGCTGAACAGATTGCCCAGGAAAACACCGTGATCTACATCCAGCGCTCCAGAGGTTATTCAAGCAGAAAGACCATATCCATGGAATCCCTCAAGGTGCTCATGGCGATCGTGAACAGGCGATGGCCCGAAGCGGTGACCCTGGTGGACAATTGCTACTGCGAATTCACGGATGTATATGAACCCCCGGCCCTCGGCGTGTCCCTTACAGCAGGTTCCCTTATAAAGAACCCGGGAGGCGGCTTCGCGCCCACAGGAGGGTATGTGGTGGGGCGTGAGGAGTATGTAAACCTGGTAGCAGAATCGTTATACGCTCCAGGCTTGGGAAATGAGGCGGGAAGCAATCCCCACGGATACAGGGAGGTGTACCAAGGTCTGTTCCTTGCGCCAAAGGTAGTGGGGGAAGCGCTTAAGGGGGCATCATTCGCATCGCTGTTTTTCAGCAAGCTAGGGTATGAGACGGATCCGGGGCCTTTTGAAAAGAGGGGAGATATTGTCCAGCAAATCATCATGAAAGAGCCTGAAGCGTTGAGAGTTCTTGCCAGGGCGGTGCAAGCGGCCTCGCCTGTGGATTCGTTTGTCTCTCCTGAACCGTCTGATATGCCGGGCTATTCCCACCAAGTCATTATGGCGGCAGGTACGTTTGTGCAAGGGTCATCGATTGAACTGTCTTGCGACGGACCCTTCATACCTCCTTATTCTGCCTACCTTCAGGGAGGGCTTACCAAGGAGCACGTGATCTATGCATGCATGAAGGCCAAGGATGCGTTGGATAAGCTGGCATACTCCTAGATATCCCGGTATGCTGTTGGCCGCTAGTGTAAGTACCGGCCGCCGGCAAGTTGGCAAGGCGGTTACTTCTTCAGCACTTGTCAGTGCAGAGAACGGCACAGCCCTATCACTTTGCCAAGTATCCTTACATCCTTTGCGATGATGGGGCTCATTTCGGGGTTCTCAGGCTGAAGCCGGATGGCCCCTTTTTCTTTGTAGAAGGTCTTTACCGTGGCTTCGTCGTCGATAAGTGCCACTACGATATCGCCGTTTTCCGCGGTTTCTTGCTGCCTCACAAGCACAAGATCTCCGTCATGAATGCCGGCGCCGATCATGCTGTCACCTTCCACCTGAAGCATAAACACGTTCTCGCTTCTCACAAATGAACGCGGCAAGGGCACAAAATCCTCTATGTTCTCAACCGCAAGTATAGGCGTGCCGGCGCGCACCATCCCAACCACGGGCACCATTACGACTGGCGCAGGCTGCTCACGTACGTCATCGCCCACAATGGTATAGGCACGGGATTTCTGGGCTGCCCTCAGCAGATAGCCCTTGCGTTCAAGAGTTCTGAGATGGCTGTGGACCGTGGCTGTGGACTTAAGGCCCAGTCGCTTCCCAAGTTCCCTTACCGAGGGAGGATACCCGGTTTCTCGGATATGTTGCCGGATAGTCTCGAGTACCCTGGCTTGCTGGTAAGTGAGCTTCTCCATGATTACCTCTCCTTTGAACCTGTTGGTGAGAGATTACGGTTTCTGGTATGAGTTTACCATCAAACCATCCTTAAAGCAAACGTCAGTTTGGTACGGATTGCCCCTGGGGCTTGCCGGGTGCCGCCGCATGGCCGGCCTGCACCGGCAAGATGAATATCCTCACGAAAAGGTGGGAAACGCTTTACTGATGCACCGAAGTCTGCAAAGGGGGAAAGCTGATGGGTGACAATGAATGGACAGAAAACCGCCAGTTGCCGGACTCTCCGGGCCATGCCCAGGCTCAACCTCCGGACGAACTCTATGAACCTCACGGAGAAATCCAAGGACAACGCTATCACGATGGCGGCTTGCTTCCGGATACTGATGCTGCCACAGCAAGCGAACATGCCGACTCAGATGATCCGGTCATTGATCCGGAGGAAGAATGGTTCTGGAGAGAGCCTGAGAACTTCTGGCTGGACCAGGACATCTGGCCATGGCCTCAAGTACGGCCGAAGCGTTCCACAAAGCGGAGAAGACGGCGTAAGTAGCGCGGGCCAAGTAACCAAAACTCTTTCAGGGACATAGGTTGAAAGAGAAACAGCCGTATATCCCGTTTCTATTGATCCAGGGGGAGAGGAGAGGGGAAATGACTGAGAGCACAGTTCATGAAGCGTGCCGGTTGATTGTTTCAACTGAAAGGCAGATAGTTCCGGTACTGGAAAGGTGTTATGAGCTTGCCGGCAGGCATGACTGCCTTGAAGAAGTCGATGAGCTGGTGTCTATCCATAGACATGTGCTTGACGACTGCCACGAACTCATGGCAGTCATGGGAGTGGAGGACACATCCGCCCTAGTTGACATAACCATTCCCGACGATTTTGGGACTTGCATTATCGTCATTCACAGACACTTTGTAAGGGTAATCGATGACGGGTATATCATTATCGATCCCCGCGCTTCGGATCCCGGCCAAAAAAGCGTGCTTGAGAGGGTAACAGGTCGCAAGGCAGAGCAGATGCGCCTTTTGCGGAGGATAGCCGAGAAATGTGGAATAAGCCTTTCGGGAGCAGATGATCGCCCTCCGGGACGGCCTGACAGACCCGAGATGCCTGAACCGCCCAAGGAAAGGACAGAGTATGTGGTACAACAGGGTGACACTATGTTCAGCATCGCCAGGAAATTCGGTATACCCCTTGAGGTGCTCATAAGGGCCAACCCGCAAATAAGGAATCCCGACATGATCATGGTCGGAGAGATCATCATCGTGCCAAGGGGGCACCGGGAGCACCATCCGGATCGCAGGCACGACCACCGTTACGATCATCATGAGCCGGGCAGGCGATATGTGGTACAACAGGGTGACACCATGTTTCTTATAGCTCAACGGTTTGCTATCAGCCTTTCAGAGCTTATCGCGTTCAATCCTCAAATCCAAGACCCAAATGTGCTCGTGCCGGGCCAGATAGTGCACATCCCGAAGTCAGGAGGGGCACTTGGCTAGTACCGGGATGTCCGCCGGAGACATGGGCGGTATTTACCTGCTTAGCTTGTCGGGCCAGGGGAAATACCGCCTTCAGTCTTGTACCCGCTCGTATCCTACTTGTACCCTTCTTGCATGCTTCTTACACCCTGCTTGTATCGTCCAAGCAAAGCCATTGGGCGGATCGAACCTCCCGGAGTGTTACTTGATTATCCTGCGGCCTTCAAGGAACTTCTCGGCCAAGGACGCTGAGTAATCGGGATGGGACGGGTTGAAGCTGTTGACAGCCACTCCTCCCGCGCTGCCTGAATGGATGTATCTGTAATCACCCATGTAAATCCCCACATGGGAAGGACCGGGCCTGTATGTTTCAAAGAACACAAGGTCGCCTGGCTCCAGGTCTTCAGTTGATTTCACCGGAGTGCCCTGTTCATACTGGAGGTCTGCATCCCTCCTGAGCTCATAGCCGTTCATCTTGAAACAGAATTGTGTGAAACCTGAGCAGTCGAATCCGTAGGCAGTGCAGCCTCCCCAGAGATAGGGAAGACCGATATACTGTTTAGCGGTGTCTATGATATCGTCAGGGGTTCGTTGTTCCGCGAATACGCTGTCCAGATCCGGGAAAATCGCTACACTGTCTGCTTTCACAAACGCGGTGCCGCCACCAGGCAAGCTAAGTTCAACCCATGTGCCGGAAGCGGACGATACCGGGAGTACCGAACCTTGTACCAACCACCTGGCGAAAGACATGCGGCCATCAGGGCCGTCCAAAGCCTGTGTCATCTTGGCGGTAACCAGAGCAACCTCCCCCGACCAAAACGCATCCAAGGAGTCGGGGTCATAAAGGGCGATGTTGTCCGCGTTCACCCAGCCAAGGTATTTGTCTTGCATTTGGACCAGGTACCAGCCGTCTTGCTGCTCCAGGATACGCAATATATCGCCCATCCGCGCCTGGGTTACGGTGCTGTTTCCCTCTGATCGGCCGGGGGCTTCACCCAGGTTTATAACAGGCTGCTTTACCACTCCCCATGTCTTATCACCCAGTTCAGGCGCAGGTAAGAGGGTGAGCCGGTCGTTGACGGCCGTCCCGGGGATCCCTGAGACTGCATCGACCAGGGATTGCTTCAAACTTGGGTCAGAAGTCTTGCCTGTCAAGGTGACAGTGCCGTCATGGACATCACTCTCTATAACTAACACCGTTTCTCTGCTACATATGTTCGTGTCTTCCAGCAGCTCTTCTATGACCGAATTGACCCTCGTGAGCATTTCATCATCGGAAAGAGCAGGTTCGGGCTGGGAACGGGGAGGATCATAGGCGGGAGGAGTCTCTTCTTGGGCATGCGGTCGGCATCCTGTCAAGCATACTACAGTCGCCGGAACCACCGAAGAAATCACTAGAGCAAGGATCAGTCCCCTGGCAATCAGCCGATGCAAGTTCGAGCCTTTCCTATGAACACTATTAGTGCAGCAATTCACAAATAACCGCCTCCTACAGCAGCCCGGCGAAGATCCCGGCTGCTATCAGAATCCGCATGACTTTCAAGCTAGCTGTGATTCGGATTGTCAAGGTGACTGACCAACTGTATTGACTCTCGTGATTGCCTGCGTAGCCTGCATTGGATTTCCATGAGAAGACCTATCCGAACCACCGGGGATCCCGGGTTCAACCCCAATCCAAGAAGTATCATTTCTAGTTCTACTGCTGTGGCAAGAACACCTTCTCGAGGCAATCCCACTACGTCCATTCTATATCCATTCTATATCCGTTCTGTATCCGTTCTGTATCCGTCATGTAGCCGCTATCTATCGGCGAGATTCACGTCCCACCACACTCTGATTGTCTGTCTTCCATCCATTCCCGGTGCGCTAGAAAGGCCCTGGTTGAGTATCACAGGCCTTGATCCTGTACCGTGGCACTGAGTAGCTGGGTACCGGTAGGACGATCCATCGGGATGATTCCATGGTTTCCGGCGAAGGAGTGAATGCTCGGCAAAACGCAGTTTTCCCCCAAAGATAAAGGCGTTTTATGTCATGTATAGGTGTCGTAGGTCCCACATCGTCAAGACGCGGCTCTCAGACGCCCTGGATGCATTTTAGCAGATAGATGGGGAAAACAGAGAGGCCAAACCCCAAGTCCCAGTACAGTTTCCAGTACAAGTCCCACTACCATGACTGCAGTGTACCAGCCAAACCACGGCCAGGTCGCATCCACGCCTCTTCCAGACGATAGGGGCGGCCTCAAGAATAGCTTAGGCGGACAGCCTAATGGGCACCTGGCGCAAGTGGCAGCGGGAAGTACCCTAAGAATCGCGAGAAGTGGTTTCATCACTCGGTTTGATCACATGGACAGCGTCATCGTGGGCAACCGTAATTGCTGACAGGGTCACTGGGTAGGGGAAAGGCGTAATCAACTCGGAAAAAGCCGGACCTCGCGATTTTTCTCTGTAACGTCCGATAATATACATTATGTTAACTAGGATCATTCAGGGAGAAAAGGGCTGTTCAGCAAGAAGAAAGCCCCGGATTACGGCAAAATGCGTTTCCGCAATCGTCCATCGTCATGCTTGTTCAGTCACGTTCATCCCGGGCTCGCTTTTCCTTGGCTGGCTTGCGCAGTGAGTTAACTCAGTGAGTTAACTCTCAGTCCGAGATCCCGAACGAACCCCAGAACCCTTTGAACGCTTCCACAGCTTGATTGTAGGCGGCTTCTTTCTCGGCCAATTGCTCCTGGGTTATTTCGCCGTCCCTGTGAAGCACCTTGGCCAGTTCATACTCGAGCTTCCTTATCTGGTATTCCTGTTTCATTAGGGTACCTTTGATGGCGCCTAAGGAATTGCTGTAAGCCATGGATTGCTCGCCGGCGGGCATGGAAATGCTTCTAAGCATCTCCACCCTTTCCAAGGCGTTGGACAGGGAAAATCTGGTGTTGAAGGTGTAGCTAACATCTTCATCAGGATGTACCGGCTGTAGTTCTTCCTCTATGGAGGGTTCCATGGCAACAGGTTCTTTCTGGGACGGGGGTGCTCCTGCGGTGCATCCTGCAAGTGCCATTGCCAGTGCTACTAAGCAGGCTGTCCACCAAGTCAAATGCGTTTTCTTCAGCGGGATCACCTCCAAACTTGTCGCGTATGTTTGACACCGAGGTGGGCTCAAAGGTTCCAAGTGCGATAGGCGTACCTTCGGTACAAGACCGCAGTGAACTGCCTGCGGCCATCCCTCAGATCGCCTAAGCTCATGGGTTAAAGGCTGTCAGGGTTTGTGCCCCCCCGCATCTAGTATTATCCTTGGAGGTTGCCAGAGCTCACGATGATTGGCTGCACATAAGCCTTTGGGTCTTGGTTCCGACCGATTGCTGCCCTTTTCCTGTCGCGTCTGAAGTCCTACTTGCCGCCTCTGGCCCTGGACCACTTGTGGGGGTCTGCGAGAAACTCCCTTACAAGGGCGGCCGTATCGGTGCTGAAGTAACCTGCGCCTTCCGCGACTTTGACGATAGTGGGCCAGTCGGTGAGCCATGATACTTCCACACCGACGGAACCCAGGGTTTTGGCGTATTCGTCGTGAAACCCATACGAGGCGATGGTAAACGCGTGGTTTACTGACAGGCCCGCCGTCCTCAAGCCGTTTATGAAATTCACCTTGCTGCCTCCGTCGAAAATCAAGTCTTCTACCAGGACTACATGGGCCCCGTCAGCAAGGTCGCCTTCTACCATGGCGTTTTTTCCGAAACCTTTGGGTTTTTTCCGCACGTAAAGCATGGGAAGCCTCATTTTCCAGCTGAGAAACGCGGCATACGGGATTCCCGCGGTCTCGCCCCCGGCAATTGCGTCGATGGGGCCTTGGAGTGAATCCCGGACCACTTGCTCCAAGAACCCTATTACCTCCTCCCTCTCAGGTACGAAGGAGATTAGGCGGCGGCAGTCGATGTACACAGGGCTCTTGGTGCCCGAGGTCAACGTGAACGGCTCTTGAGGCCTTGCCCCCACAGCCTCTATGTCTATTAGGATCTTCGCCGTTCTTTCCGCTATGTGTCTTCTGTCTACCTGGTTAGCCATGACGGCAGCTCCTCCCCATGTTGGTTTTTCAATCTCAGCAAGGCATCTGCAAAATCAGCGGGCAAAGGCGCTGTAAATTCCCGGTATTCATCGAAGCAGTCCCCCAGGAACAATCCCAGCCTGAATGCGTGGAGCGCTTGCCCTGACATGCCCAAGTCCTGTTTTGTCCTGCCGTAAACCCTGTCCCCCACCACCGGGTGTCCCAGATGTGACATGTGGACGCGGATCTGGTGGGTTCTGCCTGTATGTAAGCTGATGAGCAAGAGGGTGTAATCATTGCCGAACCTTGTGACTACTTTCCAGTGGGTCACTGCCTCCCTGGCCCGGAGTCCCCTGTCCTGTGCGTTCTCTAAGACAGCCATGCGCTTCCGGTGGACCGGATGACGTCCGATGGGCGCGTCCACCACTCCCCGGTCGTCTCGCACCCGGCCTTTGCACAGGGCGATGTATTGCCGCTTGGCCTTTCTGGTCTTGATCTGGCCTTGGAGGTTTCTCAGCGCGGTTTCGTTTTTTGCAACTACCAGGATTCCCGTGGTGTCCTTATCCAGCCTGTGGACTATACCAGGTCGTGTTTCATCCCCTACCCCCGAAATCCGGGGAAAATAGCTTAAGAGAGCGTTGGCCAGGGTACCCCGCCTGTGGCCCGCCCCTGGATGGACCACCATCCCTCTGGGCTTGTTGATTATGAGCACGTTTTTGTCTTCGAAAATGATGTCCAAGGGGATATCCTCAGGCTCCAAGTCCCAGCTCTCAGGAGGAGGAAGCCTTATCTCGATGATGTCACCGGGCTTGACCTTGAGTGAAGGCTTGGTGACTTGTGTCCCGTTTACCCTGACCATCCCCTGTTTGATGAGGGTTTGGGCTTTGGAGCGCGACATTTCGGGCTCAAGGGTACGGCCGACACACGCGTCCAAGCGTTGACCCGAAAGGTGATTCCCTACAACAAAGGTTTCGGTCTTATCCATGTGACTAACCCGACCTGTAAGTATGTATGATCAGCACTATCCCCAGAATGATGCTGCCTGTGACTATGGCCGAATCACCAATGTTGAACACTGCCGGAAAATGCTTGACGTAGATGAAATCGGTCACCGTTGCCTGTCTTGCCCTGTCTATGAGGTTTCCCAGAGCGCCCCCGGCCACAAGCCCAAGGGCCGGAACCATGAACCGGCTGGAAGGGCCGTAGGAGCTCAGGCGTGGATAAAGACACATGGTCAGGGCCACGCTCACGGCGCTGATCCCCATGAACAACCATCTTGCCCCTGCCAGCATACCAAAGGCTGCTCCCGGGTTCTCCCTGTACACAAGTTGCACCCAGCTGCCAATTATCTGCATAGACTCGCCCACGGCGAAGTGTGACCGGACATACCATTTAGTCAGCTGGTCAAGCAGTGCAACTGCTGCAAAAGGAATCCAGAACGCCAACTTATCTGCCCTGCTTTCATGCTTTTTGCGTCTCAAGGCTCATGTCTCAAGACGGTCACCAAACCGGATGAGACGATAACAATGGTGAGTACCGCCTGCTAACTTCGACGGTACAACTAACCTATTACAGCATACAGATGACAATTCCCAGGAGGCAAGGGTTGTCCGTGTTTTTCAGGTTGAAGGCGGTCCTATCGGGCTAATGTTATATATGGTTTTATCCTTCCTCCTCCTCCTCCTCCTCCCTTAATGAAATTAACCTCATTTGTATAATAAGGGGGAGGGGCAAAAAGTGGA
>JAAZEL010000057.1 GCA_012512325.1 Candidatus Fermentithermobacillaceae bacterium
GTTGATCGGCAGGTAATCGTTTAGGTACTTCTCAACAAAAGGCACGCTCGGCTCCTCTGAAGAGATTGACGGAGGATTGTATGCATATGCAGGTGCTGAGTAGTTTCTCAGCACGTTATCGCAGTACTCCTGCCTGTCCAAGGCAAGGGACAAAGCTTGCCTAACCTTGGGGTCTTTGAGCAGCGGATGGTTCAGGTTGCACTCCAGGTAGAATGTCACAGCTTCGGGCATCTGATGGAACTCATCAGGACGTTCCGACCGGAATTCGGGGATGAAGTCCCCGGGTACGCCTATGACATCCAGTTCGTTAGCTTCGAACATGGTAACCGGAGTGTTGATGTCCTTGATCATGTCGAAATTGATCTGCTCAAGTTTCACATTGGCGGCATCCCAGTAATTGCTGTTCTTCTTGAGTACCATCTTGCTGCCATGTTTCCACTCGGCAATCACAAAGGGACCACAGTAGAGCATCTTGTCGAGTTCTGTGGCGTATTCTTCGCCCCACTGCTCATGGGCCGCCTGGTTAAGCGGGAAGTAAGGCGAAAATGCAGTTAAGCTCAGGAAGAACGCGCTGGGTGCCTCAAGGGTGACTTCCAAGGTAAGGTCATCGAGAGCTTTTGCTCCCATGTTGTCCATAGCTTCCTGGAGCTCGGCCATGGCCTGTTCGTATCCTGCAGGGTCTTCACCTTTGTCTGGGATCTCTACATTGGCCACAGCTTTTGCACCTTTGACAAAGAACATCATGTAGTTGTACTGGGAAGCAGTCCTGGGATCGACAACCTTCTTCCACGCATATTCAAAGTCGTGGGCGGTAAGGGGCTCACCATTGGACCACTTGAGGCCCTCTTTGAGCTTGAAAACGTACACAAGGCCGTCGTCGGAAATAGTCCAGCTTTCAGCCAGCCCTGAACCCTGTTCGTATTCGCCGTTGGCGTCGAGACGCACAAGTCCTTCCTGGGTGGCGTTGAGCACGTCCATAGAGACTGCATCGGTACAGGTTATTGACTGGAGATCCGGGGGTTCTTCCCCGAGGTTCAGATTAAGCACGTTGTCCCCGCCGGGCCTTCCTTCAGTGTATGCCCACTTCCAATCGTTGGGTGGGAAGATAGCGCTTCTGACTATACCTTTCACCCAGGGGTGTTCGGCATAGTTCCTCTGGCGCCAATAGACAGGGATAATGGGTGCTTCATCCAAGAGGATCTTTTCAGCCTTGGCCAGGGCTTCCATGCGTTCTGCCTGGTCAGTAGATGACCTGGCCAGGTTGATGAGTTCGTCGAACTCTTGATTTGACCAGCCCGCGTCGTTGTAAGGGCCGCCGGTTACCCAGAGCTCAAGGAAACTCAAGGGATCGTTGTAGTCTGCGGCCCATCCTGGAAAAACAAGATCGAAGTCCCCGTCTCTCGTCTTCTGCAGGCGTGTAGCGAAGTCGACGTTTTCCAGAACCAGTTCGATTCCGAGGTTCTTGCGGAAGATTTCCTGGAGACCCTGAGCGTACTTCTTGGCAGCTTCGCTGTCGTCTGCCAGGAATCTAATGGTAGGCAGTGATTCAGACTCAGTCTTTGGCCCGCAACCTGCAAGCAATGGGGCAACAAGCAGAATGCAGGTGAAAACCACGGCCATCTTCTTGACTTGCATTGACCTTCCTCCCGTTATTAGTACATTTGACTGATACATCGAGCTCTGTGGTCTACCCGTGGTTTGGTAAGCCACAATATTCTGATATATACCGTTATGACTGTGACCTCTCCTCCGTCCAGAAGTGGAAGGCACCGGACTGTAACACTAACCCGGGCAAGGGTGTTTTGTTGAAGAATTCACAGCCTGAGAGCCTATTCCACGGCTCTCGTGCATATTTCTGCTATGATATTACAAAAACGCAGGCCGTTCAATAGAATTCATCTGGCCTGCTACCGGCCAGTGATATTGTCACCCTGTAAGCGGACAGAGAAAATGTCACCATGAGAGGAGAACACTTATCCTTGAGCGCAAAAGCAGCACTAAGAGTTTACGTCATGGAACAAGTACTGGACGGGAACTGACAATCAAACTGGCAGCTGAACTCTTGGGCCTTAGCGAGCGGCAGGTGAAACGGTTGAAGAAAGGGATGAAAGAAAAAGGAATGGGCTTTAGCCCTGAAATAGTCTGAACAGCAGATCATCAGATGAATAACCAAAAAAATATCAATGACAAGGTAAATCACAAAAGATTAACTTTTAACGAACAATA
>JAAZEL010000058.1 GCA_012512325.1 Candidatus Fermentithermobacillaceae bacterium
TGATGCTAAGCGGTTCCGTAAGGCTGCTACTCAGATTGCTTGAAATGTAATTCCCGGACCCGTGACTGGACTCGACTATCCCTAGGGTATTCAGCGCCTTAATAGCCTCACGGATCGTGGCTCTGGACAAGCCGAACATTTCTCTCATCTGGCGCTCACTAGGCAGTTTGTCTCCCTTCTTGAGATTTCCACTGGCGATATTCTTTTTGATCTGGCCCACGATTTTTCGTAAGAGCCCCGGGGGTTCTATCTTCGTGAACATGGAATCACCCCCTCTGGTCTGCCCCGATGACAGCCCGCCCCATCACTACATGTATTTTACACAAGAAACAAAGTGATTGGGAGAATATTCAATCAGCGGTATGTCTTGTCCCACACAGTCATCTCTTTTCTCAGGACACCTTGGGGCAAAACGGCACCCTGGTTTTGGATCTATGGGGCTGGAGAGCTCGCCCCTAATCACATCGCGCTTGATCTTGCCTCGGTTCACTTTCGGAAGGGGAATTGATGCAAGCAGGGCCTGTGTATACGGATGTAGCGGCTTTCTGAATAACTCGCTAGACGAGGCTATCTCAACGTTCTGGCCCAGGTACATGACAACGATATCATGGGAGATGTGCTTTACAACGCTTAGATCGTGGGTTATGAACATGTAGGTCAGCCCCATGTCGCGCTGGAGATCCATTAGCAGGTTAAGGATCTGCGCCTGGATCGACACATCTAAAGCAGAAACCGGTTCATCGCACACAATGAACTTCGGCTTGACAGCCAGGGCCCTTGCCACCCCGATTCTCTGCCTTCTTCCACCATCCAGTTCGTGGGGATAGGCGTTGACTAGCCTTTCTGCCAAGCCCACAACTTCCATGAGTCTAGCCGTCTCCTCGGCAATTGCCTTCTTGCCCGTTACAGTCTTCGTCACAATGAGGGGCTCCGATATGATCTCGCTCACTGTCATCCTCGGATCAAGACTAGAGTAGGGGTCCTGGAATATGATCTGCATCTTTTTCCTAAGATCCCTTAACTTAATCCCACCATATTGGACTATGTCCTCTCCTTCAAAGAAGATCTGCCCTGACGTAGGCTCAATAAGGCGAAGCAGGAGCCTGCCGAGAGTTGACTTCCCACATCCCGATTCCCCCACGACCCCCAAGGTACGTCCTGGAAAAATCGAGATATTGACATCGTCAACGGCGTGGAGCAAACCACGTGAGGTCTCGAAATATTTCTTCAGATGTACGGTCTTTATCAAAGGCTCAGACATGAGGTACCATTCCTTTCGCATCCTGAACTGTTTCCGAATAGATGGCATTTCAGCAAGTGATCTCCTTCCTGGAATACCGGTGGCTCCTTTTCCCTGCACACGGGCATGCAGTGTTTACATCTGGGATGGAACTTGCATCCAGGTGGGAGATCGGTGGGATCAGGCATCAACCCTTCGATTTGCTCCAGCCGGTCAGTTTCCTCATGGATCTTGGGGATGGCCCCAAAAAGCCCTATCGTGTACGGATGGTGCTTGTCCGCTTCAAAAATGTCTTCCACGGTTCCATATTCAATAATCTCACCTGCATACATCACCGCCACCTTATCGCACGTCTCTGCAATGATCCCCAAGTCGTGGGTGATCATAAGAACTGCGGTCTTGAGTTTCTCCTTCAGTTCATTGATCAGGGCGAGAACCTGCGCCTGGATTGTGACGTCCAATGCAGTTGTCGGCTCGTCGGCTATGAGGAGTCTGGGATTGCATGATAGGGCAATAGCAATCACCACACGCTGCTTCATGCCGCCTGAGAATTGGTGAGGGTACTCGTTCTTTCTTGACGAAGGAATACCCACAAGTTCGAGGATTTCATCCACCCTATCTTCAATCTGCTCTCGAGTCAAACCTTCTTCATTATGTAGCAGCAAGGCTTCGGCGATCTGCTGGCCAACCGGGATGACAGGGTTGAGGCTTGTCATGGGATCCTGGAATATCATGGCTATATCCCCGCCCCGAAGCCGCCGGAGCTCTTCGTGGTCCATCTCCAAGATGTTCTTCCCTTGAAACCATATGTTGCCGCTTGGGATTCTGCCCGTGCGATCCGGGAGAAGCCTTAGAATTGCAAGTGCGGTGGAAGTCTTGCCCGCCCCGGTTTCACCCACAAGCCCAAGGGTTTCCTGCTCCCTGATGGTAAAGCTTATTCCATTGACCGCATGAACCTCTTCCATGTCGGTCTTGTACATGACGTATAGGTCTTCTACTCTGAGGAGTTCCTTTGCCACCATATCCACCTCAATCCTTCAGTCTTGGATCCACGGCGTCTCTGATGCCATCCCCGATTAATGTGATTGAGAGAGCCGCCAACACTATGCATACCCCAGGGACGGTAATCAGGTAGGGATACGTCCACATATAAGTCTTCGCGCTAGCAAGCATAGAGCCCCATTCCGGATTGGGAGGCTGGATGCCGAGTCCCAAATAACTCATGGACGCTGCTGTCAAAATCATGCGAGATGAAGAAAACGCCATTTGACAGATGATGGGACTCAGAGAGTTCGGGATAATGTGCTTCACTATGATGCGGAGATCGCTCGAACCGCACGCTCTGGCCGCCTCGATGAAGTCTTGTTCCACCAAGGTTAGCACTGTGGAACGGACAAGACGTGCATAGGTTGCTATGGAAGATACGGTCAGAGCGATCAGAAGGTTGGTCATGTTGGCTCCTAGGGCTGCCACCACCGCCATCGCCAAGAGGATCTGCGGTATGCTGGATATTACGTCCATAAAACGCATGACAATAGAGTCGACCGTTCCTCCGTAGTAAGCCGCCGCAGCCCCAAGCAGGCCTCCAATCACCGCAGCGCAAGAAGTAGAAATGATCCCGATGGACAAAGACACCCTCGAGCCGTAGATGATCCTGGCAAACACGTCTCTGCCGTACTCATCAGTCCCGAATATGTGGGGTCCCCGTCCCCAGCTGGGCGGGATAAACCGCGCTTTCTGATTTGTCGCTATGACCGACTCGGGACTTGCGAAGAAACCGGCAAATACGGCCAACAGGACAAAAACCGACAAAACACCGAGTCCAAACATTGCAGTCTTGCTCTTCTTGTACTGGTGCCATACCAGCGCGATTTGGGATTGCTTCTTTCGTCTCTTTGGCTTGATCGCTTCTACTCGGGTCATGCCGTCTTCACCTTCGCTTTCCTCTTCCCCGCCTCGGCATACTGGGCCTTCACTCTAGGATCAAGCAGGGCGTACACTATGTCCAACAAAACCATAACCAAGCAGTACGTGACTGAGAAGATAATGACGATGGCCATAACCTGCGGGACGTCTTTCTTCTTGATACTGTCGACAAGAATGGCGCCGATACCTGGGATTGAGAACACGTTCTCAATAACAACCGAACCGCCCAACGAGAACGCGAAGTTGATTCCCACGACCGTAACTATGGGCAGCAGAGCATTTCGCAGCGCGTGGTGTAGAATGACCGCCTTCTCGGCCGCACCTTTTGCCCGGGCTGTCCTCACATAATCCTGGCGGATGCAGTCGAGCATGGTCGAGCGGGTGATTTTCAGTAGCCCGCTTCCTCCGGGCAATGCCATAGTCAGGACCGGCAAGACGTAGTGAGCTGCAGTGCTCAATCCTGCTGTTGGCAAGAGTGCCAGTTTTACACCAAACAACAGCATGAGCATAAGTCCTAGCCAAAAGCCGGGGACAGCCCCCATCATCATGGCGAAAACCGTGGCAAAGAAGTCAGTGGTTGAGTACTGCTTCACCGCGGCTATAATTCCCAATGGAATCCCTATCAAGACCTGTCCCATGATGGCAAGAACGGAGAGACGCAGCGTTATTGGAAACCGCACCTTGATCTCTTTGAAAACAGACTGCCGGGTACGCCAAGACTCTCCAAAATCAAACCTGGTCAAAACATTCCAAAGGTATTTACCCAAACGGGTAAGAAACGGTTCGTGAAGACCGAACTCCCTGTTGAGAGCGTCTACCGCAGATTGTGGGGCGCTGGACCCCAAAATCATCCTTCCCGGGTCGCCCGGCGTGACAGCCATAATGGTGAAGACCAGGATGATGACGCTTAGCATCGTAGGCACGACTAGGAGAAGCCTTTTCAGAATATATCTGTGCATCAAATCCCACCTTCTCTTTCGAAGCAAGTCAAATAGGCCTGCAACAGCTGAAAGCTCCCTTCAACCGCCTTTATGTTGGTGCGCTCATAACTGTGTGAGGCATAGACGCCGGGTCCGATCAGACCATGCCGGACATCATTGCCGGCTATAAGCGCCGTGGAGACGTCAGAAATATAGCCCGAATAGCAGTCAATAGCATAGTCAATGCCGTGTCGTTCGCACAGAGATGCCAAAGCGGTGATTATCTCATAGTTGTAGGGACCATAGTTGTCGCGAGCCACAATAGAGACCTTGGTCTCGCTCCCATCCAGGTTCTTGCCGACACAGCCCATGTCCACGCCAAGTATCTCTACTACATCCTCAGGAATTCCGGGACCGCCTCCGTGCAGCACTTCCTCGTACACCGAGAAAGAGACATACACCTTGCGAGAGAGTTTGACGTTTTGCTCTTTCACGTATTTGGAGAAGGCCAGCAATATAGCCACGCCGATCTTGTCATCTAGGAACCTGGACTTGATGAACCCGTCGGTAGAAAGCTCGAAACGGGGATGAAGGGCTACGAAATCACCGTTTCTAATCCCGAGCTTCAGCACATCTTCCCTGGACGACACGAGTTTGTCCAACACGAGTTCCAGGTTCTCCTCGAAAGAGCGTACAACGTTATAGTTGCGGTTTCCATGGGTTGATGCGTTCTCCAGAAGAATGGTTCCTTGGTATGTCTCATTGAAACGCGTAAAGACAGTTACGTTTTCGGTCTCAACATTGTTGGGGTTGAGTCCCCCCACCGGCACAAGCATCATCCGGCCGTTAGGTTTGATATATTTCACCTGAGCGCCCAGGGTATCGGCGTGCGCCATCAGCATGATAGGATCGCCCTCACCGCCAAGACAATACTGGAGCCCTCCCTTACGCAGGCGCCCTGGCTCATAGCCAATTGCGCGTATCTCCTCTGAAAGGTACTCCTCGATAGCCTTGAAGAACCCCGAAGGGCTGGGGATGGCGATCAGTTTCTCAAGTTGTTCCAAGAGATACCCTTTATACCGTTCGAACATAAGTATCGCTCCTTTTCGGATGCTGGAGATGTTACCCGCCCTCCAAGTAGGCAGGGCGGGTAACGTCCGTACAGTCTACTTCCAGGAACAGTCGTAGAAGTAAATTGCACCTGGGGCGTATAGGGTCACGTTCAGATCGCTGGTGCAGGCCATGAGCGTGTACTTCGAGTAGAGCATGCACCAACCAGCGTCCTCTTGTACCAGTTCGTTAAGTTCTTGATAATAAGCCAGCCGCTCGGCTTCGTCAACCGCGGCGCGTCCGAGGGCGAACAACTCATCGATCCTCGGGTTGGCGATCCTGGGCAGGTTGAACGCATCGATAGCGGAAGAGTGGAACAGGATACTGTAGGCGTCCATGTCCAACGCCACGCCGTTGTACACGACCAGCCCCATGATACCGATGCTGTAGTTGCCTTTGCAGGCGTCGTCTATGAAGCTGATATCGCTTACTTCGATATCAGCGATCAACCCGATCTCAGCCAGGTTCTCTTGGAGGATCGGAGCGAGCTTCTCACCAAACGACGTGCACCTGATGGTGCCAATGTTCATAGGAGTGGTGATGCCGGCCTCAGCCAAGAGCTCCTTAGCCTTTTCCGGGTTGTACTCATATGTCCTGGCGTTCGGGGAATGCCCAAACATCATTGGGTGGACGATGTTTGAGGTTACTTCGCCCAGTCCGTCGACTGCCACTTCCATCATGAACTCACGGTCGACAGCGTAGTTAATGGCCTGCCGGACCAGTTTGTTGTCAAAAGGCGCCACTTCGGTGTTGAAGTGAACTGTTGTTATGTGAGGAGACGGGCACTCCAGAACGGTAACATTGTCCATTGCCTTGAACTTCTCGTAGTTGGCGCTGGACAGCCCGATAATGTTGATTTCGCCCGCCTCAAGCGCCAGCGCCGAGGCAGTGGCGTCGCTTGTGATCATCATCTTGACGTCCTTGATGGGCGCTTCTCCGCGATAGTAGTCGGGGAATGCCTTCAAAGTGATATGGCTTCCGGGTAGACGGTCAACAAACATATACGCGCCACAGCCGATGGGTTTCTCTTCGAACCCGTCTTTGCCGACCTCATTGTAGTAAGCCTTGGGCAAGATGTAGAGCTGGGACACGTTCTCCAGGAAGGAAGCGTAAGGCGCCTCAAGGACGAGCTTGACCGTGTACTTGTCAATTACTTCTGCGTACTTGAAGTTGGCTATGGTGGAACCGATGTAAGCCGACTTGGCGGCTTCTTCCACCGTGAATGCCACGTCTTCCGCGGTCACTTCCTCTCCGTTGTGGAACTTGACTCCCTCCTTGATAGTGAAGGTGTACTCAAGTCCGTCCTCGGAGATGGTGTGGCTTACGGCCAGCCTGTTTTCGACTGTGCCGTTGTTGTGGTTGTAGAAGTACAGTGGCTCGTAGATCTGCCTGTAAAGACTGTGCTCGGCTGCAAGGGTGCGGTAGTTCGGGTTTACGCTGGCGACGTCGTTCTCCAGCGCGTAGTACAATGTCTTGGACTCCACCTCCCCTTGCGGTGTTCCTGTTTCTGGTTCCTTGGGTCCGCAGCCAGCCACCAGGCTCAAGCAACACACGGCGACCAGGAACAGATACGCTACTCTTTTCACTCTCTCCCATCCCTTCTTTCAGCTTATTTGACCGCACTCAAGTAACGATTTTGTGCGGGTTCAGGATGCCGTTGGGATCAAACGCCTGCTTGATGCGGCGCATCAGCTCCATCTGGTTGAAGCCCAGGCTTTTCGCAAGGTACTTTTTCTTGGCGAAGCCGATCCCGTGCTCGCCAGAAACCATGCCTCCAAGTTCCGCAGCCTTGGAGTACAGAAAATCGAATGCTTCTTGAAGCCTCTTTTCCCAATCATCCTCCTTTAGGTTGTCGCGACAGAAATACACATGCATGTTGCCGTCTCCGGCGTGCCCGAAGTACGGGATCCTGATACCTAGCCTGCATGCGAGCCCGTTTATGCACTTGGCGAAATCAACGATTTTGCTCCGGGGGACCACCACA
>JAAZEL010000059.1 GCA_012512325.1 Candidatus Fermentithermobacillaceae bacterium
GCATATCTCACCAACGACAAAGGACGTCTCGGAGGCATAGCTGGACAAGACTATATCAAGCTAATCGTAATCGGCATCATACTACTTGGCACGCTGCTGACGTCCGCTGGCAGCAACGCGATTCAGAATCTGCTGACGATGTAGTTGGTTATAGGCAGATAAGTTGCTTAATGGAAAGAAGGTGTAATAATGCGCAAAGAAGTGCCATTGCTGATTACTTTCGTGGTTGCGCTCATTGCCATGCTGAGCCAGGTCACAACCGGCAATGTGCCTGGGCTGGGCGTTGCAATACCAGACGTTTTTGAACGGTATATCAGCCCTTGGATGACGGTGGTTTCCGCATTTTCGCTTTGCTTGGCATCGGTAAACCTGATTGTGGTACATTCGCGGAACGTATCGCGCAAGCAGCCTGAATGGATTTACAGCGTCGTTCTGCTTGGCTCACTGGTCATCTACGGGACTTGGTGCACGTATATCCAGTTGAACCCGGACGATACCGCTGCTTCATTCGGTTATTCCTTGATCTATAACTACATCCTGTCACCGCTCATGACAGGGCAGTGGGCTTGCTTGGCATTCTACGTGGCTTCGGCGTCTTACCGGGCCTTCAGGGCGAGAAACCTGGAAGCCACGGTGCTGCTTGGGTCAGCCATATTGGTGATGTTGGGCGCCACTCCTGTAGGCGGGGTGATTTGGAGCAAGTTCCCGGTTATTCAACGGTGGCTGATCGACATTCCGAACATGACAGGCCAGCGGGCCCTGCTGATAGGTGCCGCAGTGGGAAGCTTTGTTGCATGCCTGCGCACAATGCTTGGAATCGAGCGGGGACATCTCGGCATCGGCGGTTCTTAATGGGGAAGGAGGTTTACGGAGCATGAGTTTTATGGAAAGAATCCAGAACGTTGATTCGAGAATCATATATATCTTGCTGCTTATTGCCCTATCTCTGCCTCTGCTCCGCCCTATCGGGATTCCTCTGCAGACTGATCCGATGGTCAGAGCTGTCTATGACATAATAGAGAGTCTTGACCCGGAAAAGGACAGGGTCCTGTTGTCCATGGACTACAGCCCTGGCGCAGGGTTGGATGCAGAAGTGTCCCCTGTGGCGGTGATACAGCACTTGACACAACGCGGTATTAAGTGGGCGGCCATATCTTTCGGGACAACAGACGGGCCCATGATGACCAACAGGATCATCGCGGATCTTGAGGCGAAGGGCTATGAGTATGGCAAGGATTTCGCCAACCTCGGGTACATGGCGGGAGAGGAAAATGCCGTACGTCTGTTTGCCTTGGACTGCCTGAGCGTACCCGCTGACGTGAGGGGTAACAAGACGGATCAACTGCCTGTAATGCAAGGGATAAAGACCATCAAAGACTTCGCCTTCGTCATGCAGTTCTCCATGAGCACTCCTGAGATGTGGATCCGTCAGGTGGTAGACCCCATGGGGATTAGGTTCGCCACCGGAACGGTGACTGTGTCCGTCCCGTCCATCGTACCCTACTACAACTCGGGACAGGTCAAGGGCGTTATGGGAGGCGTATCCTCCGCTGCCCAGTATGAGCTTTTGTGCAACAATCCGGGCAAGGGCGCGGCTCTGATGGACGCCCAGTCCATGGGCCACTTGCTCATAATCGTCTTTATCGTTCTGGGCAATATCGGCTACTTCGTGATGAAGGACAAAAAAGACAAAGCGGCTGCCGGGCAATAGCTGGGAGGTGAAAAGATGCAGATCTCAACGAATATTTGGCAATGGATCGCCGTGATTTGTATTTTCGGTATGTGGTCGCTGCCTCTGTATAAAGACAACCCGTTCTATCGGGTATGCCAGAACGTGTTCGTCGGCTCGTGTGCGGGCCATGCCATAGGCATCGCCATCGGCAACATCGTGAACTACGGCTTCCAGCCGTTGGTTGCCCAGAGCAAGATTGATCTCTTGATTCCCATAATATTGGGGATTATGTTGTACACCCGCTTCTTCCCGGGAATTGCCTGGCTGAGCCGTTGGCCTGTGGCTTTCCTGGTAGGTGTCGGCGTGGGGCAGACCATCTATTCTTCACTGATGTCACAGGTGATAAACCAGTCAATCGCTGCCATGACCAAGTTCCCCCAACCAACTGTAGGGGCGACCATAAACGGATTGGTATCCCTCATAGGGTTGCTGTCAATTCTCACTTACTTCCTTTTCACCGTCCCGCAGTCGCCCTTTGTCAGGGGAGTATCCAAGGTGGGCCGGTGGATGATGATGGTGACCTTCGGGGTCGGGTTCGGCAACGTGGTATCAGGACGTCTGTCGGTGCTCTTGGGCGAGCTGCTCAAGATCTTCGGCGATTGGTTGGGGATGATATAGCGCATATGGGCCTCGGTGGCATGTAGCCAAGTTGTAAGCACATGCTGAACACAGGCTGAGCAACGCTGAACACGGACTGAACATATAGCGGCATTCTTGAGAAACGAGAATGCCGCTATGTTGTTCATGCACTTCAGCACGAATCGGACAGCCTCATTCTCGCGGAGCGAGAATGCCATATGGTGTCTATGCACCTTTGCAAGCAGTTTCCGAAGTCCGAAGCCACGTCGGAAATCAGTTCCTAGTCGGTCCCGAAGTTGGTTCCGAGGTCAGTTCAGAGGTCAGTTCCCAAGTCGGTCCCGAAGTCAGGGGTGGAATCAGTTCCACACGATGACAGCGCCGTCGTCATAGGTGAACAGGCAGTACCTGCAACCGGCCTGTGTAAAGGCCGGTTGCAGGCGCTTGAGAGCGCAGCCGGACTGATTGCCTCCCTAAAAAAGGCCTATGCAAAGGCCAGGTACGTACCTGAGAACAGCAATGCGTTAAGCAGCAGCCGAACGGCCTTGTTCACCTTGCTGCCTTTCATTGGCAGGAGGAGTAGTTCTGCCCCATACGCGATAGAGGTAGACGCAAACAGGACTAGCATGCCGGTTATTTCTAAGCCAAACAACAACCCGATGACAAGGGACAGGGCCCCATGAGCGGTCAGAGGAAACGGCAAGTATCCAAGGAGTATCTTCTGCCTCTCGAAGGGGATGTAAAGCCCCAGCGAAGACTTGGCCAGCACTGTGTTGGCCTGCCTCAGCCAGATTTCTTTCAGGTTGGCGAATACCGTGGCTATACAGAAAACCGCGATGGCCTTGGCGAACTCAGGAAACTCAGCTGATCCCCAGGATAGCCACGTTGTCTTTGTAATGACGTATGCAAAGGCAAGCAGAGCCAAGAGGATAATGAAGATTGCTCTTCCCATTCTGGCTGTCTCTATGATGTTTTTGTAAACGAGCACATTGTGGCGCTTAAGTTGAAACCGGTGCAGCATGATCCTGTATTCTTGCTTCAGGCTGTGCTCCTTGGCTATCTGCACC
>JAAZEL010000060.1 GCA_012512325.1 Candidatus Fermentithermobacillaceae bacterium
CAATCCTCCGTCAATCTCTTCAGAGGAGCCGAGCGTGCCTTTTGTTGAGAAGTACCTAAACGATTACCTGCCGATCAACGGAGACGTGGAAAAAGCTCGGGAAATCTTTAAGGCAGCGGTTGAGGCCCTGGGTTACGAAGCGCCTGAACCTCCCACGAACTAGTTAGCACACGATGGCTTAACCGCCAAACATGTGAGAGAGTCCAGAACACCACGAGGGGCCTCACGCGGAGGCTCCTCGTTTGCATAAGGAGGCGAGGCAATGAGCAGGTACATCCTAAGGCGGTTCGGGTTCATGCTGATTTCACTGTGGGTGATAGTAACTGCCAGTTTCATATTGATGAACGCGGTCCCAGGTGGCCCTTTTACAAGCGTGAAACTTACGCCTCTGGTGGAAAAACAACTTGAGCGTAAATATGGCCTGGACAAGCCAAAGTGGCAGCAATACATCACAGTGCTGAAAAATCTTTGCAGCTTCGACCTGGGTCTTTCAATACGTGAGCGTGGCCGGAGCGTAAATGACATAATAAAGAACACCTTTCCGGTATCAGCGGTGCTTGGCTTGGAAGCGCTTACCTTTGCAGTTACTTTGGGACTAACTTTGGGAATAATAGCTGCCCTGCACCGGGGGAAAGCCCTTGATTATACGGCTATCATAATTGCTGTGATAGGCGTTTCAGTTCCCAACTTCGTGGTGGCGTCAGTGCTGCAATACGTGGTTGGGTACAAGTTGAACCTCCTCCCCATTGCAAGGTGGGAGAGTTTCAAACACACGATTTTACCTGCGTTTGCTCTGGGGCTCGGCACCCTGGCCACCATGACAAGGATGATGAGGTCCAGCATGCTGGAAGTGCTTAGCCAGGATTACATCCGCACAGCCAAGGCCAAGGGGCTTACATCAGCCCAGATCGTGTGGCGCCACGGGGTCAGAAACGCCATCCTTCCAATAGTAACAATTCTCGGCCCGCTGACCGCCGCCATCACCACAGGCACACTGGTAATTGAGCGTATGTTCGGCATACCAGGGCTGGGCAAGTACTTCGTGGAAAGCATATACAACCGCGATTACCCGATGATAATGGGGACAACGGTTTTCTACTCTGCCCTGCTGCTTTTTATGACTTTCCTAGTAGACATCACGTACGGGCTGATTGACCCCAGAATCAGAATCGCAAAAGGAAAGGGGGACTGAGCGGTGCTTAGATACGATCCAAAACCTGAAGACTTCGCTCCCCTTAACCTTGATGAAAAGGCAGGCGACGCTATCACCAGGCCGCCTATAGGTTACTGGCAAGATGTGTGGATGCGGTTCCGGAAAAACAAGCTGGCCCTCACAGGCCTGACAATAATGCCAGTGCTCACGATAATGGCAATAATCGGCCCTGTCATCAGCTCTTGGGATTACCGTGAGTGCGACTACGGCCACTTCAACGAATTCGTGAGCAGCCGCCACTGGTTCGGCACTGATTATCTTGGCCGTGACATGTTTACAAGACTGTGGCACGGGACCAGGATATCCCTGTTCATCGGCGTAACTGCAGCGCTGATAGACCTTGTAATCGGCGTGATGTGGGGCGGCATTGCAGGGTATTTCGGCGGCGTCGTGGATGACATAATGATGCGCATAGTAGATATTCTGTACGGCATCCCGTACCTGCTGGTGGTAATCCTGCTTCTGGTTGTGATGGAGCCCGGGCTTACGTCTATCATCATAGCTATGAGTCTTACGGGGTGGGTGGGCATGGCAAGGCTGGTCAGGGGGCAGGTGCTCCAGCTCAAAGAGATGGAGTACGTGCTTGCCGCCAGATCTATCGGCGCTTCTCCCAGCAGGATCATTGCCAGGCACTTGATCCCCAATACTATGGGAGTGGTGCTGGTAAGCCTTACTTCCAGCATTCCAGGAGCTATCTTCGGGGAAGCGTTCCTGAGCTTCATCGGGCTGGGAGTTCCAATGCCCCAGGCAAGCCTTGGTACCCTGGCAAACGAAGGTTACCAGGTGCTTCGTATATACCCGCAAAACATGATTATTCCTGCAGTGGTTATGAGTTTGCTGATACTGTCGTTTAACTTTGTCGGCGACGGACTAAGAGACGCTCTTGACCCGCGCCTGCGTCAATAAGGAGGGATCTTTGGTGGAACGAATGGAGCACACAACTACAAACAAGGAATTCAACCAAGCCCTGACCCCGGGCAAGCCCGGCAAACCAGTCAAACCGGCAGAAACCCTGCTGTCCATAGAAGATCTCCACGTGTCTTTTCACACGTACGCAGGCGAGGTACGCGCAGTGCGGGGCGTTACCTATTCTGTCGAACAAGGCGGTTCGCTTGCGGTTGTCGGGGAGTCGGGATGCGGAAAAACTGTAACCGTCCAGACTGTAATGGGACTGACCCCGATACCGCCGGGCCACATTAAAGGTGGCAAGGTGATTTTCAACGGCCAGGACCTCTTGCAGCTCTCTGAAAAGCAAATGCAGTCCATCAGGGGCAAGCACATGGGCATGATCTTTCAGGATCCGATGACAGGGCTGAACCCCACCATGGCAGTAGGGCGGCAGATAGCTGAGACTGTCCAGAGGCACCAGAATGTATCCAGGGGCGAAGCTATGGAGAGAGCCGTGGAGATGCTCAGCCTGGTTGAGATACCCAACCCCCGGGTAAGGGCAAATCAATATCCTCACCAGTTCAGCGGGGGTATGCGCCAGAGAGCAATGATAGCTATGGCGCTCGCATGTGAGCCGCTTCTGCTGATCGCTGACGAGCCGACCACCTCCCTTGATGTGACCATTCAGTCGCAAATCCTGGACCTGCTTCAAAACTTGCAGGAACGTTTGGGCATGACCATATTGCTGATTTCGCACAACCTGGGAGTGGTAGCACGCCTTTCAAAGAGCATCGTGGTAATGTACGCCGGCAAAGTTGTGGAAACAGGCTCGTCTTCAGACATATTCTACAATGCAGCCCACCCCTACACCCGTGCACTGCTCCGGTCAGTGCCAAGGATGGACAGGGAAATCAGGGGCGAACTTGCATCAATCCCGGGCACTCCTCCTGACTTGTTCCAACCACCTGAGGGCTGCGCCTTTGCGCCCAGGTGCAAGTACGCTATGAAGGTTTGCACAAAATGCGACGCCCAGCCTATCAAGCTTGGGGATAATCACTATGTCTCGTGCTGGCTGCACCACGAAGCAAACCCCAACAATCCATTTGAGAACAAGTCTGAGAATGGGGGTCGTAACAGTGACTGAACCAGTCCTGCTAGTTGAAAACCTGAAGAAATACTTCGAAATCGGAAAACGCCAGATTCTCAAAGCGGTGGATGACGTATCGTTTACCGTGGCGAGAGGCGAGGTGCTTGGAATCGTCGGGGAAAGCGGATGTGGTAAGACAACCCTGGGTCGGACCGTAGCCAGGCTGTACAAGCCTACGTCAGGAAAAATTGTATTTGACAGCGAAGATACTACAAATAAGTCAGACGCCAAACTGCTTGGGTTTCGCAAGAAGCTCCAGATGATTTTCCAGGACCCTTATGCTTCTTTGGATCCAAGGATGACGGCAGGTGAAATCATAGCAGAGCCCATTGACGTACACACCCTGGCCCGGGGGTCAGAGCGCACTGAAAGGATTAACTATCTCCTTAACCTTGTGGGGCTCAATCCTGAGCACGCCAACAGGTTCCCCCACGAGTTTTCAGGAGGCCAGAGGCAGAGAATCGGGATAGCACGGGCACTGGCAGTGGACCCTGAGTTTATTATAGCTGATGAACCCATCTCATCCCTGGACGTTTCGATCCAGGCACAGATAGTGAACCTACTGACCAGGCTGCAGGAGGAACGCGGGCTTTCATTTATGCTTATCGCCCACGATCTTTCCATGGTGCGTCACTTCTCACACAGGGTCGCAGTCATGTACCTGGGTAAGATAGTAGAAATAGCGCCCTCGGGGAAGATGCATGCATCCCCCCTACATCCTTATACAAAAGCGCTTATGTCGGCCAACCCGATTCCGGACCCTGTTGTTGAAAACTCGAGAACCAGGATTGCTTTGCCAGGTGAAGTGCCAAGTCCTATAGATCCGCCTCCTGGCTGCAGGTTCGCAGAAAGATGCCCGCATGCCCACGACAGGTGCAGGGAAGAAGAACCTGTGCTGAAGGAAGCGGAAACAGGACACCGGGTGTCGTGCTTCTTGTATTGAAATAGCCTTGAGATACCGGTCCACGTCAGGATCAACGAGGATTAGAGCGCCTAAGTGTCGTGCGTCATTGGAGTACCTAGGTGTCGTGCTTCCTACACTTGGAAGGCCAGTCAGGGGCGCGGGATATCCATGGTGCACGTAGTGCGCCAAGCAAACAGCTTCTGACAAAATCGGCACCGATCGGTACACGTGATGCACCGTTTCGAAGGTTCCTGCGCAAAATATCCGGTCCCTTGGTGTATGTGGTGCACCATTCTTCCGTCATTCCACCGACAAACGGCGCCGATTGGTGCACGTGGTGCACCATTTTGAAGGTTCGTGCCGCAGAAACGCGGTACATTGGCGCATCCGGTGCACCATTCTTTCGCCATTTCGCGAGAAAACAGTTCCGATTGGTGCACGCGGTGCACCATTTTGAAGGTCTCTGCCACGGAAACGCGGCACATTGGTGCTTCTGGTGCACCATTCTTTCGCCCTTCAGCAATCAATTCATCTAACTTACTCATTTGCCCACCTCGATTTGTACGTCTTGATATTCGGCCAAAAGCTCTGAGATGTGCTGGGCACTTGCGTCCTTGTACAAATCTTGAGCTAGCGCAGCGACCATATCTCTGATATCCTCAGGTATGGTGTGTTTGGGTGTGCGGCCTCTGTTGCCATGCATGAGGGCCGCACACCGTTTTCTTTCAACCCTTTCTTCAACCGTTTCACCTGCCGCTCGCTAAGGCCCAAGAG
>JAAZEL010000061.1 GCA_012512325.1 Candidatus Fermentithermobacillaceae bacterium
GCTGTAAACGATACGTACGGCCACGAAAAAGGAAATGATCTCCTCATCCACATTGCCAATCTCCTGGTCTCAAACGTTAGGAGCCAGGACCGGGTGGCAAGGTATGGCGGAGATGAGTTTGTGATAGTATGCCCGCACACCAGTCTCTCGCAAGCCGTAACGCTGGCAAGAAGGATCCTCAAGACAATAGCGAAGCAGCCCTTCACGTCCAACGGGATCGAGATCCCTTTCGGTCTGAGCATGGGGGTGGCTTCATGGCCTGATCACGGTGACACCGTGTTCGATGTGATCCGCATGGCCGACCGAGCGATGTATTTTGCAAAAAGGCGCGGCGGAGGAAGGATTCACTCAGCCGCAGATCTGTGACTCCTCTTCCCTCTAGAGCTTTCTCCTGACATTACCCGGCCGTGACACGGGACAAACCCTTTAGGCGAAGTCGTGCCTACTCCGGATCATGTGTGTCTTAGAACCCTGAAAAAAGGCGGCTTATATAGCGAACAAGAGCGGAGGATATGCAGCTTCTCCAGCGAAGGACCATGGATGATATACAGCCTCTGCTGCGAATGGCCACAGATGATATGCATCTTCTGTAGCGAGCAACTGTGGAGGATGTGCAGCTTCTAAAGGGAACAACCATGATGGAACATGGGGCTTCTGCAAACAGCCATGGAGGGTGTGCTGTTCTGCAGCTTCTGTGGAGGACATGCAGCTTTTGCAGCGAATAGGATAGAATTGTCGTTGGCTGAAAATGAACGAGGGCGCAGGTGAACGTTATGAGGATCATTGTATCCGCTGATTACGATGAAATGAGCAAGCTGGCGGCGGAGGATGTGGCCGGAATAATCCGGGAAAACCCCACGGTAGTCTTGGGATTGCCCACCGGAAGTACGCCCCTTGGCATGTATCGCAACCTTATCACGATGCACAAACAAGGCAACTTGTCCTTCAGGCACGTCACCACTTTCAACCTTGACGAGTACATAGGGCTGGAACCCGGACATGTGAACAGCTACAGGTATTTCATGTACGAGAACTTCTTCAAGCATGTAGACATCCAGGAACAAAACATCAACATCCCCGACGGCAATGCGGCAGATCTAGAGCAAGAGTGCATGGATTATGAAGCCAAAATCCGGAACGCCGGGGGCATATACCTCATGGTCTTGGGGGTGGGAAACAACGGGCACATAGGGTTCAACGAACCGGCTGACCACTTCCCCATAGCCACCCATGTGACCCGACTAGATGAAAGCACCATCCGGGCAAATGCCAGGTTCTTCCGAAGCCCTGATGAGGTGCCTAGACTTGCGGTTACCATGGGCATAGGCAGTATCATGAGATCCAGGCGAATACTGCTTCTGGCCAGCGGAAATGCGAAGGCCCGAGCCATAAGCGCCGCCCTTGAAGGGTCTGTCACACCGGCACTTCCTGCATCCATCCTTCAATTCCACCCTGACGTTACTGTGATACTCGATGCTGAGGCGGCGTCGCTGCTCACACGCAACCCCTAGGTCCGTGGTATCGTTCAGCATCGATTTCGCCCCATTCAAGCAGGAAAAGCGGGCCTATGTTTAGAATTGTGTAAGATGCAACAGCTGTGACCGATGATTGTGACCGATGATCAAGAGGTCCGGTGTCCATCCATGGTGCATGCCCACGATAATGGCGCCCATGGCAACAGCAACGGAAGATACGGAGGTATTCAGATGAACATATTGGCTATTTCCGGCAGTCCCAGACCCGCCAGGAATACCGCAGGCCTTATGAAACTGATCGTAGAATCTGCCAAGGCACACGTTTCAAACGTGGACGCAATGTGGTGCAACCTTAACGACATGACCTATTCCGGGTGCCAGTCATGTCTCGCTTGCAAGGAACCTACTGCAAGAAGCTGCGTCCGAAAAGACGCCCTGGCTTTTGTCCTGGATGTGATGGTGGCGAGCCAGGCATGGGTGATCGGAACCCCTGTCTATATGGGTCATGTGAGTGGGCAGCTCAAGCTCCTCCTGGACAGGATGTACGGCTTCATCGGCCCAAATTGGGAAAACCGCCTGCCTGCGGGCAAGAGAGTGGTTGTCGCCATAACCCAAGGTGCAGGTGAGGAATGTCATAGAGACCTAGCGGAAGAGCTTGCAGAATTGCTTGGCCGGAGGGGGCTTGAGACCCGGGTTATCCGGGCTTGCAATATGCGCGTTGACGTGCCTGTGCCTGAGTTCAGCCAGGCAGTTAAGGAAGAAGCGGCCGCACTGGGAAAGTGGCTGGCGGGCGCCCTGTAACATCCGACGCCAAGCCATGGAAGTATGTAGACGAGACGCCCTAGAAAAACAGCTGGCGGGCGTCCTGTGGAATCCGGCCGACAACGCGATGTTTCCGTAAGAGACACCTAGGATGCGCCCTAACATCGGGATATAGCATTAGCCCTGTTAGGGCTATGTTTTTTGTGGGACGCCGGCCAGGTTTCATAAGAATTTCAATATTCTCATAATCATAGAAGGAGTCTCCGATTCCGCCTAGAGTACTATGCCCTGAGAGTTACTCACGGTTGATGAGCGGTTGAGAGACCAGTATTTCGAAGCACCATTTCAGACCCGTAGACAGCTTCATCCAATCAATTCCTGAACTTGAGCAGCATGAGCCAAGCAATCCGTGAAGGTCGGACTACTAACCTATGCGGGGGTGATGCTAGCTCGGACACCTCTACGCCCAGTTGGTTGCTTATCTGAAGCAATGCTCTCTTGCCAAGAAACCTCAGCATTTGCATCAGTCTTCATCATCTGCCCACTCCAGTAATGATGCCCGTATGGCCGGAGAGGGTCCCGCAACAACGCGTTTCTGCACGCACAGCACCCATCTGTCACATGTTCCATGCAGCCGATATCTGATTTCTCAGCAAACCTGGAGGTGAGTCTAATTGACCATGGCTCTACTGGCGGAAGAAGCTCCGAAAGGTGTCTTCATTTTCGCCCCTGAAATGCTTTGGGACTGCATTGTGATCTTGTCCTTGTTCATTTTGGTATTCCATTAACTTCACCCGGTTGCATTACGGCAACGTGGCAAGGCAGAGGCCCAAATGGATATACAGCGCCATAGCCCTGGTGGCGATGGTGCTTACATGTATCATTACTTTGGCTGACGGCGTCAACGGGGAAATTGCCGTGTTCTTGTACGATAACATTGCCAACAGGATTGACAGTGCCATCTACGCCCTCTTGGGTTTCTACGTGTGTTCAGCTGCTTACCGTTCTTTCAAACTTAAGAACCTTGAAGCAGGTATTTTGCTTGTGTCTGCAGTGCTCCTAATGCTTGCCCAGGCACCCATCGGTGATGCCATGTTCCCGGGCATATCCAAGTTGGGTGAGTGGATCTTGAACGTTCCCAACTCGGCAGGTATGAGGGGAATCCGACTGGGCGCAGGAATTGGAGCCTACGCTGCATCCATCAGGGTCATCCTGGGCCTTGAGCGCAGCTGGACCGGCTCGGGTTCATAAAGGAAGGAGGGTGTGACATGGATTGGGAGAAACTGCAACGGATTGACGTAAGGATCCTGTACGTGATCATCTTACTCTGCATGGCCATACCCATGTTCAAGCCGTTTGGCTTGCCTGTGGCTATCTCCGAGAACTCCAGGAAGGTGTACCAGGTCATCGAAGACCTGCCCGACGGTTCGGTGATATGGGGTCTCACGACACCGGCCCGGGAAACGCTCCTGAACTTAACCCGATGATAACAGCGCTTGCAAGGCAAGCTTTCCGCAAGAACTGCAAACTGGTAGGGACTGCTTTCTTCAATGAGACTGTAGGGCCTACCTTGCTATATAACCACATAAACGAAGTGGCACAGGAAATGGGCAAGGAATACGGCGTCGATTGGGTCAACCTCGGGTACAGGCTTAACGCAGAGGCATGCATGAAGGTAATGGTAGACGATGTGTGGGAAGGCGTCGGCGGTGTTGATTGGACCGGCACCCCTCTTGACAACTTCCCGTTGATGCAGCAGGTTAGATCCATCCGCGATGATGTGGCCCTTCTTTTCGTTACTACTGTAGGAACTCCGGGGTACAGCACCTGGATGACATTTGTTACCCAGCCCTTGAACAAGCCGCTGACCGGTGGCGCGTCACTTACCATGTACTCCGGTGTGCAGCACTACATCCGGTCAGGACAGCTAAAGGGCTTCCTAGGCGGTCTAAGGGGAGCGGCCGAGTATGAACAGCTGGTGGGATACCCTGGTCAAGGGCTGGCCGGCATGGATGCGCAGTCTATGGGACACATTACAGTGCTCGTGTTCTTGATCCTCGGCAATATCGGCTACTTCATGGCGCGCGGTAAGAACAGCCGGCGATAGAAAGGAGGCATTGCTGTGGAACAGTTCGGATATATCGTCTCCTCCATCTGCATATTGATGGCGTGGTCATACCTGATTAAGGAGAACGCCGTTTACAACTTCGCTGAACATCTCTTGGTCGGCATGGCAGTAGGCAGAGGTATTGCCTACACAATAGAAGTCCAGCTGAAACCCAGAATCGTCGACGGCATGATCGGCCAAGGGCGTTGGAGCCTCATTATCCCGGCTATCATCGGCTGCCTCATCTACTTCCGATTCGTTAGAGGTTACGAATGGTTAAGTAGAATTTGTATGGCCGTGTGGATTGGTTACGGCGCCGGTAACGCTCTGGCGTTCAACCCCGCAACCTACATGCCGCAAATATTCGATAGCTTCATCAAGCTGGACAGCTTCGACAACATAATCTACTTCTTAATAGTCATCAGCGTCCTGTGGTACTTCATCTTCACAGTGCGCAAAGACTCAGGTTTCGGGCAGCAGTTTTCAAGGGCGGGCAGGTACGCGCTGATGGTAGCGTTCGGATCTGCTTACGGATCCATTACCATGTCATACTTGTCCTTGATCATCGGGCAGCTCGAGATAATCCTGAGGGATACATTGCATCTGGTGAAGTAGCAAGGGGTGCTTCGGGTAATTACGAGGCCGGGAGGCTGGCACATGGCCCCCCGGCCTCTAACATTTGTCGTCGCGCGTAAGTCATACAAGTGATCAGCACAGGCGTGAAACGTGACCGGAGCTCTACCGGTCCCTTTGTTATCAGATCTTGTTCGTCCGCCTCCATATGCTCATCTGCTCGGCGTGGCGGATCAGGTCATCCCTGAAGTCAGGATGGGCAATGGAAATGAGCATCTCTGCTCTCTCCCAGGTGCTCCGGCCTGCCAGGTTGACCATCCCCCATTCAGTTACGATATACATGGCCTGGCTCCTGGGATCCGTGACTATGCTCCCGGGAGACAACACCGGCACCACCCGGGATTTTACTTCCCCCGTACGTGGATTAGTGTACGTGGAAGACATGCACACGAAAGCCTTCCCTTCCCTGGACATGAGCGCACCTGTGACAAAATCCAACTGGCCGCCGGTACCGCTTATGTGCCGGGTACCAACTGATTCGGCGTTAATCTGGCCGTACAGGTCCACCTCTATGCAGCCATTGATGGCGACCAGACGCTCGTGCTGGGCCATTACCCAAGGGGAATTGGTGTACTCCACCGGATATGATGCAAGCCCCGGATTGTGATGCACCCAGTCGTAAAGCTCCTGGCTACCCAGGCCAAACGACCACACTCCCTTACCCGGGTCAATAGTCTTTCTCCTGTTGGTAAGCTTCCCCGCCCTGTACATGTCCAGGTAAGCGTCGCACAGCATCTCAGTATGCATTCCGAGGTCTCTTAGGTCAGATTCGGCGAGCATCTTGCCGACGAGATTCGGCATGGCACCGATTCCAAGTTGGATTACGGAACCGTCCTGCACCTGGCTGCAGATCATCTCGGCTATCTTCCTATCCGCCTCTGTAGGCTCCACAGGACTCAGGACAGCTAAGGGTTCATGGGGCCCTTCCACCACTGCGTCAACTTCCGAGATATGAACCAGCTCACCGTATCCACCGCACGCCCACGGGAGATGTTCGTTGACTTCCAGGATGATCGTCTTGGCCTTGTCCAATACGGCCCTGGTAGAAGAGTTGGTAAGGGAAAGATTGAAGTACCCGTGTTTATCCATGGGTGTAACTGCAATGCAAGCCACGTCGACTTCGAGATACTTGCGGTAGAAGGTTGCCTGGCTGCGATATGTCATGGGTAAGTAATTGCACAGGCCTTGTTCGTGGTACCTTCGCTCAGGCGTACTGAAATGCCAGCTGTTGTATGTGAAACTCTTGCGCTCGGGATCAGCCTCCACTATATTAAGGAGCTTTGGCATGACCCCGCCCCGGACCTTCACGTCCCTGAGTTCACCCACCCGCTTGGACAACGCTTCATCCAGGAGTTCCGGCATATTGTGGTTCATCCCGTAATCCACCCAGTCGCCGCTCTTAATCAGCTGTACCGCTTCATCCGGGGTCTTCAATTTCCGCTTGTATTCGGCGTAATAATCCATTGCAGTTTTCCCCTCTCCCCATACGTTATTTTGGGTCAAGTAGCTGGTAAACACCTTTTCCGGGAAGTGCTGAGCTCTTGGTTTCCCGGCCTCCCGGTTTCTTGGCTTCCCGGTTTCTTGGGCGGAAGTATATTCTATGCTTGTCACAGAGAATCCTCCAGTAAAGTCAAAAACCTCCATTACTGCAAAAACTACACTGCAGCACAACAGTGTTATGGCCTTGAGCTATCCGCGTCCGGCAGGAAAACACAATGCCCCACCAGAATGATGAAGCCCAAGGGGGTTCCAGGATGATATCGCAAATAGTCATGAGCCCGATAGGGTTTCTTAGGCTGACTGTGGAGGACGGTCGCGTCACCGGGCTTGAATTCGTCAGAGGCGCCGACAGGATGAATCGGACCACCAGTACATCGTTTACTGGGCCATCTGCACGCCCGTCCAGAGGCTCATCTAGAGGGCCGTCTGCACACCTGCCAAGAGGCCTATCCGGTGGCCCATCTGCAGGTCAATCTGTATGCTTGTCCAGCGGCCCGTCTACAGGCCCGCGGGTAGTTCCACTGCACACCGAATCCTCGGCTGACGGGAACGAAAGGGACCGGAATGCTCTGGCTCAGGCAATCCAGGAACTGGACGCATATTTCGCAGGCCGGTTGCGGAACTTCAGCGTGCCCATCAGGCTTACCGGAACGAGATTCCAGCAATCGGTGTGGGACGCCTTGCGACAGATAGGTTGCGGAGAAACCAAGACCTATCGTGACGTTGCTATGGCGGTGGGTTCCCCCGGGGCTGCCCGGGCTGTAGGAAACGCGTGCGCAGCAACCCCTGTGGCCATTATCGTTCCCTGCCACAGGGTTGTGGCCCAGACAGGGCTTGGAGGCTTCGGAGGCGGCCTGGATACCAAACGGTGGTTGCTGGAGCTGGAAAGCAGGCATACATAAGAGGCGCTGATCAAGATAAGGACAAGCATATAATATGTGAGGGCCGGGGATCCGCCCGGCCCTGCAATTCTTGATCTACCAGGCTTATGGCTCACAAAGTGAGCCTAGGGCTAGCTGAAGAACCTATCCAACGGGAACTCCTTGCCCTTGGGAAATGGGCATTTGTAAGGGGAATCCTTGGTCTTTTCCCTGAATTCGTCCCAGGCTTTCTGTATGAGGCCTGGGTTTTCCACAAGATTGAGCCCGCACAAGGCCATGGTCTTAGCAGCTACCAGCATTCCCTTGTGGCCTATGGAGCTGCCTGACGAAGCGCAGTGTTGCCACGAATGCCCGGGGCAGCCAATGGGCACTGTTGCGGCTGACATCTGGACAGTAGGCACTATCCAGCTTACGTCGCCTACGTCTGTTGAGCCGCCGCCTGATCTACCCTTGCCCCTTGGAGGCAACAGAGAGGTATGAAGCACTTGTTGCCTGAGATCAGGGAACTCCTGAAAATCCTGGCTCTTGTACAAGTTCTCTATCTGGGACTTGTCGAAAGTCTCGGCCAGGCTCTTGGCGAATTCCAGGTCCTTTTCATCGAATTGAGGCGGACCCACCTGCTGCAAGCAGTCCCACATGACGTCAGCCAGAACCTCGTTGAGAAGCACCTCATAGCATCCGGTCAGGAAGTCAATCTCAAAGGCGGTTTCTGTCATGAGTGCAGCGCCTCTTGCAACGTTCACAAGCCTCTCGTAGATTTCTTCCACCTGAGCCCTCCTGGGTGCCCTCACAAAATACCATACCTCAGCAAAGGCAGGTACCACGTTAGGTTGCCCGCCGCCTGAGGTGATCACATAATGGATGGTAGCGTCCTTTATCACATGTTCACGCAAGTAGTTGGCGCCCACGTTCATGAGTTCCACGGCGTCCAAGGCCGAGCGGCCGCTGTGGGGATCCCCTGCTGCATGGGCAGTCTTCCCGAAGAACTGGAACTTGGCTGAGCTCAGCCCGGTCCCGCTGCCTAGCCTGACGGTATTCATCGAGCCTGGATGCCAGGTGATTGCCACATCCAGATCTGAAAACAGGTTCTCCCTGGCCATATATACCTTACCCGCCAGGAGTTCCTCGGCAGGACAGCCGTAGTAACGTACGGTGCCCGGGAGCTTCCTCTTCTCCAAAACTTCCTTGAGAGCAACGGCTGCTCCCATGGCAGCTGTGCCAAGGAGATTATGCCCGCACCCGTGGCCGGGGCCCCCTTCTACCCTTGGCTTTCTCTCAGCCGATACTTCCTGGGATACGCCTGCCAAGGCATCGTACTCACCCAGAAATCCTATGTACGGCCTTCCTTCTCCCCACTCTGCCACAAAGGCGGTGGGGATTCCTCCGGCTCCCATTGTAACCTGAAAGCCTTGTGCTTCAAGATAATCAGCCTGCATTTTCGCCGAGCGCGTCTCTTGGAAACCCAACTCAGCGAAATCCCAGATGGCGTCTGCAATCCGTATGAGATCCGGTGCTTTGTCATCAATTGTCTTCAACACATCCGCCAAAAAGTATCGCCTCCCCTGAATCTGGCAGGACCCGTTAAACACATTTGGTAACCAATCGAGCCGGCAACCAACGCCTCGACATTTGGCCGGCTCCATGATCTTCTCCGTTGAACTAGGTTTTCCTGCACTATTTTTGGTTGCGGACTAACCTACGCCAACCCAAGCACACGGATGGCCCCTTGGAGCAAAGCAAGTACGGTGCAAGCGAACGTCAACGGTATTATGATAGACAGCAGCGCCCACTTCTTGCTCCCAGTCTCTTTGTACACAGTGTAAACCGTGGTGCCACACGGAAAGTGGAGCAGCGCAAACAACATGGCTGACAAGGCAGTTGCCCACGTCCATCCGTTTGAGAACAAGACCGATTGCATAGCGCCCAATGAGGCAGGCTGGGACATGGCGTTTTGAGAAAGATAGGCCATGAGGGCTATGGGGATCACAATCTCATTTGCAGGAAATCCCAAGATGAAAGCAAGCAGGGTGACACCATCCAGGCCCAGCATGAGTCCGACAGGGTTGAGTAAGGCAGCAGCTTCTCCCAGCAGAGTCCGCCCTCCGAACGAAGCGTTGGCCAAGAGCCACGTTATTGCGCCGCACGGCGCTGCCACAAGAACCGCACGCTTCAGCACAAACACCGTCCGATCCTTGAAAGCCCGGATCATCACCTGGAGCACCTTGGGTTTGCGGTAAGGAGGGAGCTCCATCACAAAGGAGGACGGGACCCCTTTGAGGATTGTCTTGGACATCAGATACGACACAGCGAAGGTACTTAGGACACCCAAGGAAATAGAACCTAAGACGGCAGCTCCCGACACTGCAGCCGACACAGCAGCTGAGGTCGGCGCCTTCCGGATGCCGTGATAAAACATTGACCCAAACAGGAGTAAGCTTGGAAACCGCCCGTTACATGGAACAAAAGTGTTGGTCAATATGGCAATCAGCCGTTCCCTGGGCGACTCTATGATCCGCGCGGCGACCACACCTGCGGCGTTACATCCGAAACCCATGGCCATGGTCAGGGCTTGCTTGCCGTGGCCATGGCATTTTTGAAACAGGTGATCCAGGTTGAAGGCCACCCTGGGAAGATATCCCGCGTCCTCAAGCAACGTGAACATGGGAAAAAAGATCGCCATGGGAGGGAGCATCACCGCGGCTACCCATGCCACCGTTCTGTACACGCCCAGTACCAGTATCCCGTGAATCTGGGGGGCGATGCCCAAGTGCGTGAAGACAGAAGTCAGGTAAGCTTCGATTTGAGAAAACAAGGAAAACAGGAGGTCAGACGGGTACCGGCTTAGGTATAAGGTGATGAAGAACACCACGCCCAACAACGCCAGCATCAGGGGCACACCAAGCTTTCTTGAGGTTACAAGGTTGTCGATGGTTGCTGTCAGGTCTTTGTGTGGGCCGGGCGATTGTGAAACGGCGCGAGCGGCCACCCTGGAAGCTTCCAGGTAAATTTCACGGATCTGCTGTTCCACATGATGGGAATCACCCATACAACCGATCGGCAGGATTTGCTGCTCCACATGGGTATCACCTATATGACCGATAGCTTGGATATGCTGTTCCGCTTTGCTGATATCATCCACATGGCCCATTGGTTCCGACCCTTCTGTATTACTGCAGTGCCTGTCGGAACCCCCGACGGCTCCCCCACCCTGTCTCGTCCGAGAATTCCCGGCCTTCCGGGCAACAGATGCAATGATGTCCATGAGTTGCCTGAGACCTGTTCCGTCACGGGCCACCGTTGGAACCACGGGCAGGCCCAGCTCCTGTTCCAAACGCCCGGCATCTATCTGAATTCCTTTGGTTGCGGCTTCATCCATGAAATTCAGGCATATCACGCAAGCCGGCGTTAGATTCCTTAGCTGAAATACCAGGTTTAGGTTTCGTTCCAGATTGGTGGCATCCACAACGCAGACGGTGACGTCGGGGGCCTCACTTACTATGAAGTCACGGGCGATCCTTTCTTCAATGGATGATGCGCGCAATGAGTAGGTGCCGGGCAGATCTACCAAGTAATACTCCTGACCCTGAAACCGGACCATTCCGCAGAAGAGATCCACTGTCTTTCCGGGCCAGTTGCCGGTGTGCCTGTTCAACCCCGTGAGCGAGTTGAACACCGTGCTCTTGCCCACATTTGGGTTGCCTGCCAAAGCCACGACTACCGACCGGCCTCCATCGTCATTGTCCCCGATCTGATTGTCCTCGAGCCCGAAACCGCCCTTGCGGGCTGCCGGTTCCTGGGCGTTCCTCCCCACTATGTTCATAATCCCACCTATCTCACGATGTTTGCTCCGTTGTCCCGGTGCCTGCTTTCTCCTCCTTGGGGCCCTTCTTGATATGGCGGAAGGCCTGTGAGGCTCGGGACAATGAACATCTTTGCTGCATCGGTATGTCTAATCGCCATCACCGTGCCGCGTACCCGGACGGCCATCAGCTTCCCCCTTGGGCCTTTTCTCACCATTTCAAGGAGGACGCCGGGGGTAAAGCCGAGATCCATCAGCCTCAATCGAGTGAATCCTGTGAGCTCCATGTGGTGAAGCAGTCCTGTTTCGCCAGGCAAGAGCTCGGACAAAGCCGTGCAGGAATCAAACGGTGCCTTCAAGGTATTTTCAGTTCTTTGCAACGATACAGTTCCTTCCATGGCAATCACCGGTCGGCATGATCACGCGCTGCGATCACGCGGTACGCTTGCTTCACCTGCCTTGATGCTCAGAGGATCTTATGAAGAGGAAAGGCAAAAGGTGCAAGCAGCCAATCTTGTCGACTGCCTGCACCTTACGGTCCGCATCTACTCAATCCACATCACCGGTCTAAGTTCATCCCAATTTCAGTATTCTGGTCGCCACTGCAAAGTAGATTATGAGGCCGGTGGTATCCACAATCGTGGTAATAAGAGGAGCAGAAAGCACAGCCGGGTCCACCCCGAACCGGCTGCCAATCAAAGGCAACACCGCCCCGATGGTCGAACTCACAATCATGATGACCACGAGGGTTATACCTACCGTAAGTGCAACTGCCTGGGAACCACCGACCACCCACGAAAAAGTGAAGCCCACGGTGCCCATGACCAAGCCCAGTGCTCCACCGATTCTGACTTCTTTCCAAAGAATGCTGGCCAGATCTTTGAGAGTCACTTCGCCTAGAGCCATCGCCCTGATGACCAGGGTCGAAGCTTGGGAACCTGAGTTTCCGCCTGTGTCAGTCAGCAAGGGAATGAAGAATGTGAGCGCCACTACTTGTGCAAGCACATCTTCATAGCTCTTCAGAATGTTCCCAGTAAACCCCTGGCCCATGAACAACACCAAGAGCCAGCCGATCCTCTTCTTAATGAGGTCAAACATACTCGAGTTCAGGTACGGTTCGTCCAGCGGCAAGCTTCCGCCCAACCTGTGGATGTCTTCGGTGTCTTCTTCTTCGATGACGTCCAAGATATCATCTACTGCGATGACACCTACGAGACGTCCCGTATTGTCTGTTACCGGAAGGGCCACAAAATCGTAGCTGCTCACCAACTTCGCCGCTTCTTGTTGATGCGCCTCCACAGGTACCGACACAACCTTGGTGTACATAATGTCTGAAACGAGCGTTCTAGGATCGCTCAGCAGCACTTCCTTGAGAGAAGTCACCCCGACCAGCCGCCCTTGACCGTCAACCACGTAGATATAGTTGGTAACAGTTGCTTTACTGCCTACCTTCCGAAAATGATTGATCACCCGATTGACGTTCCAATCTTCCCTTACCGCGATGTAATCAAGGGTCATGATGCCGCCGGCAGAATCGGCCGGATATGTCATGAGGAGTTTGATGCCTGCGATGTCTTCCTTGGGAACCCGCCTTAGGATTTCTTGAGCTTGACGCGGGTGGATAGCCAGGAGCAAGTCCGCGACGGCGTCATCGGACATGCGCGCCAACAAATCCCGGGTAACTTGGTCCGCCGAATGATCCAGCAAGCTGTATTGGTCGTCGTAATCCAGATGTTCCAGTGTCTCTGCGGCGATGTCAGGATCCGACAGGGCCAGTATCTTAAGCCGGTCCGGTTCTTCAAACTCCATCAGCACCGTGGCGATGTCGAAGGGCTGCAATTCATGGAGCAACTCCATGAGCTTATCGTCATCCGCAGCCGAGAGCAGATCTTGGATAGTCTGTTTCAGGGAACCGTTGACCAAGTGCTTCAAGGGAATCACCTCCAGGTTGCACGCACAAGCTCAAAAGGCTGAGCCCGCACTTGTCTTGTTTAGTATGGTTAAACGGAAAACAGCCTAACGTGACTCCAGGAAGTTGTGCTGCAAGGTCTGCAAAGGGATGCCAGTACAGCCGGAAAAAAGTCTCTGGTTGTCGCTGTCCACCTGCTATGCAGGCCTTTCGGTGTGGCGGTTTACATCTTTAGAGACCAAACACGAAAGGCAGCAGTTATGGCGCAGACAACCTCCGAGAACCAAAATACGCCACAAACTCCGGATATAAACGCGCATAGCCGGAATTTCTGACTACTAGGCCCAGGGTCCACTCCATACCACCACCTTTCCTGCCTTAAATGCCCATTCATGGGGAGTTCTCCATACCTTATCAATTATATAACACTATCGGGCTTTATCAAGGAGTAGTTCGGTTAGAGAAAGCCCAATACCTTGGCAAACCCTATTCCGATGAGGATGACTCCTGCCACAGCCTGCGCTCCCTTTGAATGTTTCCAGGTGCCCTCTGCCTTGCCTGCTGCGATTCCGAGATACACGAAGGCAGGAGAAGCAAGAGCGGACACTGCCGTCACAAACACCGGAAATCCCGCCACTGATGCTCCCAGCCCCGCTGCAAAGGCGTCAAGCCCTAGGGCAGCACTTAACACCCAGGCTTCATGGATGTCGATGTCGCCGGACAAGTCCCTGTCGGCCTTGAGAGGTTCTTTGAAGACCGCCAAAACTGCTCTTATCGCATCAACGATTCTGGCACGGTGAAACGTCGTTGCTGTAAGCGGTTCTACAGACCCTGCTTGCCCCGGTAGATCTCCAGGCACCGTGTTTGCCAATGGGTTCTTCCGGTTGGTGTCCGTGTCCATGGATGAACTCAACCCCTCAAGGATTTGCTTGTCAGGAGGCGCAGACTTCTGCGCCAGCTGCCATATCCCCAGGCCGACAAGGATTGCGCCTCCCATGACCCCCTCTATTCCATCGGGCATGGCTAGAGCCATCAGCCCCCCGGCGAACATGGAGATACCCATCATCGTGCCCGTACAAATCCCGATTATCCAGTAGTGATGAGGGCGAATCCTCAGTCCTTTGATGGCGTAGGCCATGCCCGCCATGAACCCGTCGAGGCTTGAGGCAAACACAACTCCTGCCGATGCCAAGAACCACTGCCACAACCCCAAGTCAAAACCTCCTGCCTGCATTGGCGAAATCTATCCAATGTATGGCAGGAGGTGCTCTAAGGTTACCTAATCCTCGACTTGTCGAAACAATGGGTTAACGGCCGTCCTCCGCTCCCCGGAACACGCCTTTCAAGGTTAAGGATTGGTCCCTGGCTCTCCCTAGGGAGACTATGGCCACTTCCAATCCGGTCTTTTCCGATATGAACTCCACGAAACGCCTGGCGTTGGGATGCAAGTCATCCAAGCTCTTGGCCGCGGGATTGATCTCAGGCCAGCCTGGAAGCTCCTCATAGACCGGCTCGCATTCAGCCAGCTCCCTGAAACTAGCCGGGAACTCGGTGATTAGCTGTTCTCCTCGCCTGTAAGCATAGGCTACTTTCACCATGTCGAGCCCACACAGGACATCAAGCCTGGTAAGGGCGATGGCAGTGAGCCCGTTGAGAATCGAAGCGTAGTTGATCATCATAAGGTCCAACCAGCCGATCCTACGGGGTCTACCGGTGGTAACCCCGTATTCATGCCCTGTCTCGCGGATCCAATCGCCGATTTCGTCACGGAGTTCCGTGGGGAACGGACCGTCGCCTACTCTGGATGTGTATGCCTTTACAACGCCCACAACTTCATCAATTCTGGTAGGACCGATTCCTGCACCTATGCAAGCCCCGCCTGCAACAGGATGGCTGGAAGTCACGTAGGGGTAAGTGCCGTGGTCTAGATCAAGCAGGGTACCCTGGGCCCCCTCGAACAGCACCTTCTTGCCCTGGAATATGGCTTTGTTGATAAGCACTGCGGTGTCCGTAATGTAAGGTTTCAGGATCTCGCCTGTCTCAAGGTAGGACTCTATGATCGGTTGCGCTTCCAGTTCGTCTTTTCCGTATATGTACCTGAGCACCCTGTTCTTATCCCGGAGGTTTGACTCCAACCGTTCGATGAGCACATCCGGTTCCAGCAAGTCAGCTACCCTGATCCCCACCCTGGCCGCCTTATCCATGTACGCGGGGCCTACGCCTTTCAGGGTGGTGCCGATCTTGCCTTCCCCTTTGCTCTCTTCCTGCAGCGCATCTAAGATCCTGTGATAAGGCATTATCAAATGGGCACGGGCGCTGATCCGCAGCCCCGAGGTATCCCTTCCTCTGGCCTGAAGTGCCTGGATTTCCTTGACCAGCACTTCAGGGTCCACGACTACTCCGTTTCCGATGACTGACAGTTTCTCAGGGTATAGAATCCCGGAAGGGAGCAGATGAAGCTGAAACACCTCATCGTTCACAACAACCGTATGCCCGGCGTTCGGGCCGCCCTGATACCTGACTACCACATCGGATTCCAGGGCCAAGTAGTCAGTGATTTTCCCCTTGCCTTCGTCACCCCATTGGGTCCCAACCACAACAACTGTAGGCATACTCCCGGGTATCCACCCGCTCCCTCCTTTAGCTCTTCCGATAAACTGTTCCGCTAGGCATCAGGCTGCGCCTTTCCAGGGATTGGACTACATCCTTTTGGGTATAAGATTGCGTCCTTTCAGGTATCGGACTATCTCCTGCCAGGTATTAGACTGTGTCCTTCTGAGTGCCAGACTGTGCCCTTTTCAGTATCAGACCGCCGGCCTCCAACATGATTACGATAGCCTAACCGTTCACTCCGTGCAAGGACAATGCAAGAGGCCTGAGGCCTGCACCGGCGATTTCGCTTACCCTGGGATTACGTATTACCATCTGTTGGCATATGATAATATCTATCCGAGCCTGTTCCGTATCTTCATCCTCGGCCCGGCGCTATGGGCCTATCCTTGTCGGCCTACCGCTCTTGGTTGCTTTTCCGCGAAACCCTGCATTGGTCTTTCTTGATCTCTTTGATGGCCAACTCAAGGGCAAGTGCGACCGCCTGCTTGCACTTGGGGTTTATCTCCGTAGGCTGGCCCTCCCGTCTCGGCCTGGTCCAAGGCGCGTACCCCAGTATATCCTGGCACAGCTGTGAGCCCATTCCGTTGACGAAACCTCTCACAATCTCACGGCTGATTGCACTACACCTTGTTTTGGCTTCCTCATCTTCCGGTTGGGTTCTCCCTGTATACACGCCTGCGGCAGCGACTGCACCGCAAAGGGCGCCGCACACCGAACCGCTGCCACCGATGCCTCCCCCGAAGTCGGCGGCACAGGACACCGTGACATCAAGGCCTACGCTACGGGTTACGCCCCAGAACACTGCCTCTGCACAGTTGAAACCGGATAATCGCTTGGTGCGGACTTCCTCCATTATCCGGACCAGCTCTCCGTAGTCTATGGTTCACCCTCCCTGTTCGAGCTCACAGACGAGATCGCCGGCAGTTTCCATCCAAACGTATTTTTTGTCTGCACAAGAATTATACACCGTGTAACACAGCCTGTATGGAAATCCGACAAATTTCCCGAAGAGCCGCAGCCTCATAGACCATGCCGGATATGGGGCCAAGAGTTGAAACACACCCATATCTGGCACGACGATAGGTCCGTGAAGGTCAAGCCGGAAAGCTCTCGCGACAATAGGTTGCGAGGGACAGAAGGCCTTGGGTAGTGGGAGGCTCTCGTATTCCAGCTCTCCGCCTGAATAGTATGGTATATTTTCTCGGTAAGGACGGTGATAGTATGAACTACTACTTAGTAAGACATGGACAAACCCCGGCCAACAGAAAAGGTATAATCCAAGGACACTTGAACGTCCCTCTCTCCGATCGCGGGCGGCTTCAGGCCAAACTGGTCGGTGAAGCGTTGGCGAAGGTCAAGATAGACGCCGTCTACTCCAGCGACCTTGACAGGGCGAAGGACACTGCCATGGAAATAGCCAAACACCACAACTGTAAGCTGGTGTTCGACAAGCGTCTCAGGGAAGTTCATTGCGGCAGCATGCAGGGGAAAACCATGGCGCAATGTAGGGAGCTGTTCCCTGAGTTTTTTGAAGCTCGCAAATCCAATCCTTACCTGGTGCCCAGGCCCGGTGGCGGTGAATGCGACCGCGATCTTTATGAAAGAGTGATGCGTGCTTTCTTTGATATCCAACGGGAATGTCCCGGTTCTGACGTGGCCATAGTCACCCACGGCGGACCGATAAGGTGTCTTTTGTCGTATGTCCTGAAGGGTGAGTTCGACCCCGGCTTGCCCACGGTGGCCAACACGTCGGTCAGCGCGATTTCGAACCGCGGAGGCAAATGGGAGGTGGTGAAATCAAACGAAGTGGCTCACCTTGAGCCCATCGGTGATCATAGGGTGAGCACATCCAATGATTTTTACCGCTGGTAGTTTGCCGGTTTGGTGAAACCGGTGAACCAGGTTCAACAAAAGGGTTTGGACGAGGACACACAGGTTCAGAAAAAGAGATCACTTCTTGTTGACTAATGACGATTGCTGCGATATCGTTCGGGGTTGGAGGAAGTCGAGCCTCCTGGTTGGGACAGAGGTGATGAAACCTACTGTAACAACTAAACGCAGGTCCGCACTTAATTAAACCGTGCCAGCGAGCACGGTATTAAGGAGGAAGATACATGGAAATTGACTGGACTAAACGCATCTTGTTCGGGTTTCAACATGCCCTCGCCATGTTCGGAGCCACAGTGTTAGTACCCTACCTCACCGGCCTCGACATTTCAGTTGCGCTGTTTACTGCAGGAGTGGGAACGCTGCTTTTCCATCTGATCACCAAGAGAAAGGTTCCCGTGTTCCTCGGAAGCTCTTTCGCCTTCATCACCCCCATACTGAGTGTTAAGGCCATGTATGCAACCCCCGGCGATCCTGATGCCGGCCTTCCTTACGCCACAGGCGGCATGATCGTCGCAGGACTTGTGTACGCTCTGACCGCAGGACTGATCAAAGTATTCGGCCCGGATGTCATGAAAAAGCTGCTGCCTCCGGTTGTTGTAGGCCCCATTATCATCACCATAGGCTTGACGTTGACACCTGTCGCGTATGACATGGCCAAAGACCATTGGGGAGTCGCCATCATTTCCATGCTAACGGTAGCCCTGGTGACCGTGTTCGGCAAAGGGATTTACAAGAGCCTTCCAATTCTGTTGGGTGTGGGTACAGGCTACGCCGCATCTTTGTTGCTTAAGCTAGTGGACGTCCAGCCTATACTCGATGCCGGGTTCCTGGCTCTGCCGAAGTTCATGGGACCGAAGTTCTCCTTGGATGCGATAACTGTGATTGCACCCATTGCCCTTGTAACCATGGTTGAGCACCTGGGAGACATCACAACCATAGGCGCTACCGTCGAGAAGGATTTTATCGCAGACCCCGGGCTTCATCGGACCCTCCTGGGTGACGGCCTGGCTACGTCTTTGGCAGGCCTCCTAGGCGGGCCTTCAAACACTACCTACAGTGAGAACACCGGAGTGCTGGCAGTTACCAAGGTCTATGACCCCTCTGTGCTTAGAGTTGCCGGTGTGATCGCGATTCTCATGTCGGTATTGGGCAAATTCGGAGCTCTGGTGTCCACGATTCCCACCCCCGTCATGGGTGGGATCTCAATCATCCTGTTCGGAATGATAGCATCGGTTGGAATGCGGGTTATGGTCGAAAGCCGGATCGACTTCTCCAGCGGACGCAACATGTTGATAGCTGCATTCGTCTTGACCATCGGCATGATGTCAGTACTGGGCGACAATAACCCGGCTGTTATTGACCTGGGATTCATCGAGCTCAAGGGGCTCAGTTTGGCCACAATAGTGGGTATTATCCTCAACCTGATTTTGCCTGAGGAGAAGCCGGAGTCTAAGTAAGCACGGACAATACAGACAGGCCCTCTCTGCACCTGCGGGAGGGCCTGTTACAACTCCTACGGATAGCCGGCCTATGTGGCCCGCGGAAGTTGGCTTCTTCCTTTTCATCCGCCCTTTTTCCTCTGTTTTTCGCCCTCACCTACCCGGATGAGTTCGATGAGGATCCATGGTTCTTGCGCTTTTTCATTTGTCTTTCGCCGTTATCTACAGCTGTTGAAGGCCCGAGGTGAGCCTGTTAGAGCGCCACAACCGGTACCGGCTCTTTCCTCTCGTATACAAGTTCTCCTTCGATGAACACCTTCTCTGCGACTGACAAGGTCTGGAACGGGTGGCCGCTCCAAATCACCACGTCTGCATCTTTGCCTGCCTCGAGGCTGCCTACCCTGTCATCTATGCCGATGATCTGAGCGGGAACGATGGTTATGGCCTTGAGGGCGAGGTCCACAGGCATCCCCTCCCGTACTGCGATACCTGCATAATTTGCCAGCCAACGGGTGTTCCTGGTAGTGTCGCACTGTATGGCAACTGTAACTCCGGCCTTGGCCAGGATGCCAGGATTGGCAAGGCTTACATCGATGAGCTCCATCTTGGAGCGACTCATGAGGAGAGGCCCTACGGTAGCCCGGACTTTCTTCTCGGCCAGAACGTCTGCAATCTTGTAGCCCTCGGTGCAGTGTTCGATGACGTAATCCAGGTTGAACTCCTCGGCGATACGTATGGCGGTCATGATATCATCCGCCCTGTGGGCATGCATCCTCGCCTTGATCTCGCGCCGGAGGACCCTGGCCAATGCCTCCATCTTGAGGTCCCTTTCAGGATAATCGGGAGTCTCCCCTGCCTCTTTCTTCTTATTGGGCTTCTCGACCTTATTAAGGTAGTTCTGGGCTTTGACAAGAGCTTCCCGCAACACCGCAGCATTGGCCATGCGGGTCTTGGGTGTCCTCTTCTGCATATCTCCGTAGACTCTCTTCGGGTTCTCCCCAAGGGCCATCTTCATGGCTTCGGTATTGGGAATAACCATCTCATCCACGGTCCTGCCCCTGAGTTTCATGGCAAAACCTGTGCCGCCTATAATGTTGGCACTTCCGGGACCTGTGAAAACGGTTGTAACCCCACCTGTTAGCGTGTCGGCGATGGCGGGATCTTCAGGGTTCAAGGAATCAACACCTCTGAGATGAGGCGTCACCGGATCGCTGGTCTCGTTCCCGTCAGCATTGGCCCACACAGAGGGTTCTCCGAAAACCGCGAGATGGCTGTGGGCGTCGATCAGCCCAGGAGTAACGAGTTTGCCCTTGGCATCGATGACCTTAGCGCCATCCGGAATCCCGATATCCTTACCGACAGCCTTAATCTTGCCGTCCTCGATCAACACGATACCCTCATCAATAGTGCCTTTGGTGATGGCAAGCACTTTGCCGTTGACGATTGCTAACACCTGGCAACAAACCTCCTTTTACCGATTAAGTACCTATTACCCTTTGTACTGATTAGCTCTTGAACGCCCACCGGCGTTCGAGTACGATCACCGCCAATCCTGCAATTGCCATTCCTATGGCTCCCTTTGCCGGTCCTGCGAGCTTACTCCTCAACTTCATCCATACCTAACAAGCAGTTGAACAGTAACTTGAAAGTCCCATGGGTTTGGGCACGGAAAAGAGGCCTGAACCCGAACAAGACCGCTTCCCCTTCGCCGCACCTGACTGACACTATACACGGCTTCTTGGCGATGAGTTGCTCACCGATGAGCCATCCGCTTTGAAGCAAGTGTTTGTCTGGATATTCAGCAATAACGGTGTAGTCGTGGGCCGCATGCATGTCCTTTACCTCGAATGCCTGTCCGCCCCAAACAAGGGCAAGGAACTCACGCGGCATACCGTATGCCAGGGAGTGTGCCGTATTCGCTCTAACCCTGAGGGTAGACCCGTGACAGTAGTAATCTTCAAATGTAAGCCCTTCCACCACGTTGGTCAGTTTGAGTTTGCAGGTGTCTATTGCGAACTTACACGATGCGTCGAAAGCTACGAGCCTGCCACCTGACCGCACGAACTCCGCAACCGCCTCTGCGCCTTCCTTGCCGATGCCGCTTCGGTATTCCGGCGGAACCGCTGATACATCGAGCCAGCCAAGCCTATCCTGATCCGCCTTGGGCCCCAGTATGAACTCAGGCTTGTCGCTGGGTAGGATGAGCGCATCCACTTTTTCGTTCAACTTGCCGTCCTTGAAATCGTCGTCCTTCAAGGTGAGGTACGGAAAACCGAAATTCTCCAGTACCAGCCTGCTCCATCCTTCATCAAAGCTGCCGCCCCAGTATCTCCGGTAGATACCGACCCTCAGCCGCCTAACCCTGTGCCTCGGTACTTGGGCGACATAAGCGACCGGGTGGAAGGGAACGCCCCGTTCCCTGCAGAGTCCTGCCAGCCTTGAGGCCGTGTCCCCGGTATGCTCGATGAAGAAGGCCCCAGGGGGCATATCGGGATAGTTGGGATGCTCCTCGGAGCAGATAGCTTCTTCAAATCTCCATATCGGCACGTCCTCGCCGTCCGCCCCGGACAAGAAGCAGTTCACCACGGCATAGGTATCATTGAGCCTTGGATCCAGTACGTATCCTTGGATCTGGCAATAGATGCAATCAGGCCCCTTGTCAGGTTCAGACCACCCGGGCTCAACTTGCCTGACGATTTCCAACTGTTTTTCGGGAATGTCCAGATTATCCGCAGGTTCGACTCTGACGCCCATGAACTCGGCGATGGTGTCGGTGGCGGTATCGTACATGATCGGCGAACCGTCCGGATTTCTGGTCCAGTAGTTGTCCGGGAAAAAGGTTCTGCCCAGAAGAGCCCTGATTACACCCATCTTGGGCTGAGCCAGGGACGCAACAAATGACCCTTCGGGGTACACTCGCCCGCCAGCCACAAAACTGCTTTCAGCACGCTTGACTTCGATGCCTTGGTCAAGCAACAGTCTTACCAGTTTCAGGGCGGTCAACCGGTCGTGCTGTTGGCCCGAAATTACGTAGGCCTTAGGAGAACCTTCGGCGCCCCGCTGTGTCTGGCGGGAAGCCTTGAGATATGCGTTCCACAAGATCTTTTCCCGGAACCGGGCGCAGATTTCAAGCAACGACCATGCTGCAATCTTCTGCTGCTCCACTATGTCACGCAATGTCCACCATCCGCCCGGCCACGGGTTTGGGAAGTTGGTCTGGGCTCGGTACTCTGGCATGGTCTTGGGGCTTGCGCCTTTGAGCTGGTGTGGGTGGATGTAAACCGGAGTGGCCAGTTTGGCAGAAGCTGATTCGGTGAGCATGCCTGCGATGTTGTGGTGATTGGCGATCCAGTGGAAGCCGAAATGCCCCCATCCCGGATACTGGGCGCCGTTGAGGATCCCGGTCTTGCCCGCCTGCTCAAGGGAATACGCCATATGTCCCCCGTACCATGCAAGCTCGCGCCATACCAGGGGATCAGCGTACGGCCTGATTACGTCGGAATACGGCGCAACGTAAAGCCTTGCACCTGTACTCCCCATATGATGGTGATCCTGGAACGCGTGGGGATGCCATTCAGTGAAAAGCAACCGGGCAACATACTTGGATTCAACAAGGTTCAAGGCGAAGGCGTCACGGTTGTTATCGTGCCCCGCATACTTGTGGTACAAATATGGCAGCATGGTTCCCTCGTATTCGGTGCCGAGGTACTTGTTGTACCAATCGGTCACCATGATTTGGCCGTCTGGGTTGAAGCACGGCACCATGAGGAAGATCACGTTATCCAGGATCTCTTTGGTTGTGTCTGAATCGCACGAGAGCAGGTCATAGGCTAATTCGGGTGCCATCTGTGTTCCGCCAACCTCGGTGGCGTGGAGGCTCATGGTCTGACATACCACGACCTTCCCCTCTTGTACCAGTTGCCTCCCATCTTCATGTGATAATCCCCTGGGGTCTGCTAGTTTGGCGCTGATCTGTCGGTAATGCTCCAACCTGGCAAGATTATCGGGAGATGAAATGATAACCAGCAAGAACGGATTGCCTTCCGTGGACTTGCCCATCTCGATAACCTTTATCCTGTTTGACTCACGTTCAAGTTTGTAGAAGTACTCGGTTATCTTGTCCCATCTTGCAAGCTTGCGGTCACTGCCGAGCTTGAACCCAAAGAACTCTTCCGGCGGTGTTACATTCGATATTGCTCTTGATCCGCGGTTTGCTTCAGCCATTGGGTTTGGAGCTCCCTCCTTTCAAATGGATGGCTTCGGGCTGCGGATGGAGTTACGGATACTCATTCGCTACGGAAGGCGAAATTCCTTTGGACCACTCCTTTGCTCTATCGGTTTGCTTGCCCGGTGCGCCAGATACTTGTATGATGATAGAAGGGTTATTTTGTAATACGAAATACAGGTGATAGGTTGAACCGACCGGATTCTGTGACTGACCTTGTGGATGATGCCCAAGTGGACAAGACTCAATTGGATGAGACTGGAGTGGACGAGACCCGAGTGGACGAGGCCCATGTGGATGAAACCCGGCATCAAGGACTATCCTTGAGGGAACGGGTCCGGGCCCGTCCCAGGTATCTCGATCTTGAAAACCACACAATAGAACAAAACATCCTGGTGCTTGCATTGCCTCTGATGGCTGAGAGGATCCTCCACGCATTGGTCAACGCCGCGGACATAGCCATGGTGGGGCGGGTTGGAGCAGCCGCCGTGGTAGCTGTGGGCCTCTCAAACCAGGTCTCCATGATTGCCACCGGAGTCTACGATGCCATCCGTGTGGGGACTACTTCCGTTGTCGCGCGCCGCATCGGGGCAGGCCAAGATGACGAAGCCCAGCGAACTCTGAGGCAATCCTTGCTTGTTGCCGTAGTCATTGGTACCCTTGCAGCCCTTCTGATCGGGGCGTTCGCCGGCCCAAGCCTCAAGTTTATGGGGGCAGAACCCGACGTCATCCAGCAGGGGATCCCTTACGCCCATTGGAAGGGCTTGTCCATGTTGTTCCAGTTCATCACCATGACCTTCACCGCAGCCCTCAGAGGTGCCGGTAATACCCGTCTTCCAATGTTTTCCGGGATGCTGGTCAATATCACCAATGTCTTGGGCAACTACGCGCTAATCGGCGGAAACTGGGGCTTCCCCGCCATGGGGACCGAAGGGGCGGGGCTTGCCACGGCGTTTGCCCACTTCTTGGGCATGATAGTGGTGGCGGCGCTCACCATAAGACAACCAAATCCCATAAGTGATTTCTACAAGGGGTCCTTCCTGCCCCATACCGACACTCTGAGGAGCGTCCTGACAGTCGGGCTGCCTGCGTCCGGCGAGAGGCTTTCGTTAAGAGGGGCACAACTCATTTACGCCCGGGCCATAGCCGGTTTAGGCACTAACGCATACGCCGCACACCAAGTAGCTCTGCGGGTTGAATCCTTGTCCCTTGTGATCGGGTTCAGCCTTGGTGTAGCTTCCACTACACTGGTAGGACAGTACTTGGGATACGGTGATACGGACAAGGCGGAAGAAGCGGCGCTGAAGTGTGGCAAGATCGCCGCCATAATGATGGGCTGTACAGGCGTGGCCCTATTCCTGACGGCACCTTTTGTCGTCAAGTTGTTTGTTCCGGACAACCCCGAAGTCATGGCCCTGGGCGCCACTGTACTGAGGATAGTGGCAGTAGCCCAACCTGTGATGGGTATGAACCAGGTTTTCGCCGGAGGCCTCAGGGGCGCAGGAGATACTGCATGGACCATGCTCATAACCGGAAGCAGCGCCTGGGTCGTCAGAGTTGGGCTCACCTACATGTTTGTCGGCTTGCTCGGTCTCCACCTGCCGGGAGCCTGGTATGCCATGGTAATCGACCTGTTTGTCAGATGCTACCTGTTTAGAAGGCGCTTTAAGGCAGGCCACTGGAAACAGATCATGGTGTGAGACAAGTGTAAGGCGGATGTGAACCTGCGGTTCGGCCCGCTACCCATTTATCGGCTGCACCCCGGGGATTACCTGATTATTGCCCCTGCCCCAGCCATTTCAGCTATGGCCTTTTCCCCGTCGCCTTCATTTACGTTCACTGCCCGGATGCCATCTCTGAGCACCGCAACCTCAAGTCCATTTCCAATACCGTCAAGCACAGTGGCTTTCACGCAATAGTCGGTGGCAAGGCCTCCTACAAAAATACGGGCGACCGCCCTTTGCTTGAGCCATGTGCCCAGTGTCGGCCCATCAAGGCCACCCACTCTTCCGTCAAAACCGGAATAAGCTTCCGCATCAGTGACGAAGCCCTTGCGGCAGATTTCACCCTGCACCACCAGATCCGGATGGAAGTCCGCCCCCTTGGTTCCTTGGACACAATGGGGCGGCCATATCCCGCCGTTTCCAGTAAAGGAGCAATGGTCTTGAGGATGCCAGTCCTGGGTGTAGATCACAGGCAGCCCTTTCTTGTGAAACTCTCTTATCCACGCGTTGAGGACGGGCACGACCTGATCTCCTTCCGCCACTCCCAGTGCCCCACCGGGGCAGAAATCGTTTTGTACATCTACAACCACCAGGCAATCGCCTTCTCCGATGTCAAACATGCCGAATCCTCCTTGCGGTTGTTGTTCATAGTTGAGCTCGTTCAATGGCCCAAATGGCTTCCTGTCTGCCAATGGGCTCTTGTCGACACCGCGAATGCTCATCAAAGCCGGCCGGGATCATAGGACCAAAGTCAGCAATACCCCCAGGAGTATGCCTGCCACTAACCCAATTGTAGGATACTCTCCACGGGCGCAAAAGTGAGCTTCAGGTATCAGCTCATCGCTTACCACATACATCATGGCTCCTGCGGCAAAACCGAGGCAGACGGACAAGACGGTCGGAGATACCTGGCCGACCCATGCTCCGAGAAAAGCACCCACGCCTAAAGGCAGGCCCGCTAGCATGGTGGACAAAACCACGCTGCCTCTGCCCATCCCTCCTGCTCTCAGTGGGACTGCCATAGCCATCCCTTCCGGGATGTTGTGAAGCGCAATTATAAGGGCGACTCCAAGACCCAAGGATTGTTGATGGGCGTAAGCTGCACCGATGGCTAATCCCTCCGGCAGATTGTGCAGCGCGATTCCCAGTCCTATAAGCAGGCCGGCAGATCTCAATCTGGCAGCTCTTTCCCCGTGATACACTCCTGACTTCGCACGCACAACCAAGGAACTGTGGGCGTGGGGAAGCACCATATCCAACACAAACAGTATTATGACTCCCAGAAGCAAACCCAAAGCCGCCCAGCCTTTACTTCCTACTTCGACGGCTTCAGGTATCAGTTCCATGAGGGATATGCTTATCATTATCCCGCCCGAAGCCGCAAGCAGGAAGCTAAGCCCGGCACCTGCACCGAAATTTACCAGTAGGATCAACAAACCTCCTGCCCCTGTGCCCAAAACCCCCGACAAGGCTCCTACAAAGGTCGCGTGGATGATGTCCAAGTGGATCCTCCCCCATCCATGTAGATTGCTGCAGATACGCAGATGTATGGTACTTGCCAAGCACTAAGTCCGGACTTCCGGGCGACAGGTACTCGGTTCAAGCTTCCACCATTGACAGTATACATCAATTGTTAGATGTACCTTATTTCCCAGTGAGACGCAACATGGAAGTCAGGCCAAGCTTCTTGACACTGCTCCTCACCGGTCTTATACTTCTTAGGATACTACAGTGGCTTAATATTACTATCATCGAAGCAATCTTTATTCTTGATTGTGTATGTTTGCTTGGTATGTTGCTTGGGAGGTGTGTGGATGAGTCAAATCCAAGGTGTTTTCCCGGATCGCAAGACCCTTATCGACCGGATCGATAGACTAATACACCTCATAGCCACAAGATTCAGCCGTGAAGTGGCTCAAGCCATCGAAGGAACCATGTCTGTGTCCGAGTTTCTGGTGCTCAGGCTTATTGCCCACACGGGACCGTCAAGGGTATCCCGGATCGCCCACAAGATGCAGATAACCTCAAGCGCGGTCACCTTTCTCACGGATAAACTGGTGGACAAGGGACTAATCCTACGAAAGCGGGGCGAAACCGACAGACGTGTAGTGCTCGTATCTATTACCGAAGAAGGAGCCCGGGTGCTCAAAGAACTGGAAGCATTGAGAAGGGCGGCAGCCGAACGGATCTTGGAAGGGCTTTCAGACGCTGAGCTTTGGGGAATCGCAGCTATCCTTGACAAATCAGCCTCGGGCATCGACACGGCGTGAGCAGGAATGCTTCCACAAGCTGAAATGTACCAGGCAGTCTTGCTACTGCTAGCTTCCAGACCAGGAGGTATCTTGAATGCATCTTTCTGAGGTATCGATTAGGCGGCCGGTGGCAGTACTGATGTTGATGTTAATGGTGGTGCTGTTAGGGCTGGTGTCATATTCTCGCCTCCAGATGGACCTCTTGCCGGAGATTAGTCCGCCTGTGGCAGCCATCATAACAACCTTACCGGGGGCTTCAGCCGCTGAAGTAGCCGACCTTGTTGCAGTGCCCCTGGAGTCAGTGGCCGTAACCACATCGGGCATAAAGGACATCATGTCCATTTCACAAGAGGGAGTATCCATCATCGTGCTTACCTTCGACTGGGGACATGACATGACCGAAGCGAGAAACGACATCACTCAAAAACTCGAGTTGGTGCCGCTGCCCGATGATGCATCGAAGCCCACGGTGATGAAGTTCGACCCGACAATGCTACCCGTTATGCAGATAGCAGTCGCCCAATCGGGGGACACAGAACCGGGGTCGCTTACAGAGCTGGCAAGGGATGTCCTCAAACCGCGGCTTGAGGGAGTAGAAGGAGTCGCCGATGTGGAAGTGCTCGGCGGGCTCACAAAGCACGTTGAAGTTAGCCTCGACCCTGCGAAGATGTCGGTATTCGGTATCACCCAGGACAGCATCGCCGCGCTGATATCGGCGTCGAACCTCAACTACCCTTTGGGCACCTTGGAAAAAGACGGGCTTCGGTTGGACTTGAGGCTGGAAGGTAAGTTCAGGTCAATCGAAGACCTCCAGAACCTGGTCGTGGGCTATGTACCTTCTTCCCAGCCTGGTCAATGGGATATCGGGCCAAGCGCCTCCGGACTCAACCAACAGGGGATATCTGGCTTGGGTGAAGCTCCCGGGCATCAGCCCGTTCCTTCCCTCCCCTCTGTCCCCGCGGTGGCAATGCAAGCTGTAACTCTGAAGCAAGTAGCCACCGTCAGCGAAACCTTTGTTGAAACAGCGTCAGTCACCAGGATTAACGGACAGCCCAGCGTTACCCTTATGGTCAGAAAAGAAGGCAGCGCCAACACGGTGACGGTGGCCCGAGCCGTCAGGAAGGAGCTGGAGAGCCTTGAATCGGAACTGTCCGGGCTCAAGGCGATTATCAGCTTCGACCAGGCCGAGTTCATTGAAATGGCCGTCAATTCCGTTACCGACAACCTGCTGATGGGGGCGGCCCTTGCCATCCTGGTGCTGATTGTGTTTCTGAGGGACGTCCGAACCACTCTGGTGATATCAGTCAGCATTCCCTTTGCCGTCATCGCCACGTTTGTGCTCATGTACTTCGGGGATCTTACTCTCAACGTCATGACTCTTGGGGGCCTTACCCTGGGCGTAGGGATGCTTGTAGACAACTCCATCGTGGTCATCGAGAACATATACAGGCGCATTGAGGAAGGTAAGAGCCCCAAAGACGCAGCCTCGGTTGGGGCAAGGGAAGTGGCCACTGCCATCACGGCATCAACCCTGACTACCGTGGTGGTCTTCCTACCTGTAGTGTTTGTAGGCGGAATCGGCGGCATCATTTTCAAAGAGCTGGCGTGGACAGTAACTCTGTCCCTGCTGGCTTCGCTGGTGGTAGCGCTAACCATCGTCCCTATGCTGGCATCCCAGTGGTTTTCACGCAAGATCAAGACCGGTGCTACCGGTGCTTCCACCCGGCAATCCTCTACCCCGTCTTCCGAATCCTTGCCAAAACGGTCCGGCGGGTACCGGCGGCTGGTTGAGTGGTCCCTCAATAACAGATTCATTGTTTTCGCAATTACGGCAGCACTCATCGCCGGCTCATATTGGCTGGCAAGGGATATGGGCACCGAGTTCTTGCCTGCTACGGATGAAGGCAGCTTTTCCATCGCAATACACATGCCGGAAGGCTCTCCCTTGGAAAGCACAGACGAGCTGGTGTCCCGGATTGAGGAGATACTGGATAGGCACGAATCTGTAGCCATGTACAGCGTTACCATAGGGCAAGGGGACAGCCTGACTTCCATGAGTCTCTCGAGAAACGCCTCTGCCGAGATTACGGCTACTGTCACGCCCGAAGTTCTAAGGGACAAGACAACGCACTTGGTGATGGAAGATGTGGAAGAGCAGGTGAACAAAATCAAAGGCGATGCTGAAGTTGCGTTTAACCTGCAGTCCACCCTGTCCACCCTTACCGGGGGCATGGAGGGCTCAGTGGAAGTGTCAGTGTCCGGGCCCGACATCCGCGAAGTTCAAAGCATAAGCGACACCTTAGTGGAAACACTGAACGGTGTCCCGGGCGTGAAACGGGTTTCTTCGACCCTCACAGAGAGGAAACGGGAGCTCCACCTCACAGTGGACAGGGAAAAAGCCATCCTCCATGGGCTTACCCCGGCACAGATAGCCGGTGCCGTATCCAGGGCCATCAGGGGGCAGACGGTATCCAGGCTCGAAAAAGCTGACACAACCTTTGACGTTGTGGTCAGATATGACAAAGACTCGGTGAGGACAATCGAAGACATCGGTTCGCTGTTGATTGCCGGACAAACAGGGCCTGTGCCCTTGAAGGAGATCGCACAAATCGCGGAAGGCGAGGGTCCCAGAACCATAAACCGTATTGACCAGCGATTGAGTGCCAGAATCCAAGCACAGTACTCTAACAGAGACCTGGGTGTGGTCACGGCTGACGTTTCAGAGATCATTGCCGGGCTGGACCTACCTGAGGGTTACAGAGTGGACATAGGCGGAATGTCGCGGATCATGAGCGAAAGCTTCGATGACCTCAAGCTGGCCTTCCTTTTGGGCGCTATCCTGGTGTATATGGTTATGGCTGCGTCGTTTGAATCCCTGGTCACTCCGTTTATCGTTCTCTTTACGATGCCCCTGGGGGCTATAGGCGTGATCGCCGCCTTGTACCTTTCCGGTCATGCCTTTGGGATTACGGCCTTCATCGGTGCTATTGTGCTGGCTGGGGTGATAGTCAACAACGGAATAGTCATGGTCGACTTCATCAATCAGCAGCGGGAAGTCGGATTATCTGTGGAAGAAGCTATCTGCGATGGAGCGGCAAAAAGGGTGCGTCCGGTGTTGATGACCAGCCTTACAACCATCCTGGGACTGGTACCCATGGCCCTGGGGCTCGGCGAAGGTGCGGAAATAGGAGCGCCCATGGCCTTGACCCTAATGGGAGGGCTTGCTTCAGGCACCCTGCTTACTCTCATACTGGTGCCTGTGGTCTACAGCGTATTTGCGGGGTACAGGCCGCCGCAAAGGCATGGAAGGCAGCCGGCCAAGGGCTAAAGGTAACAGCGGAATCCGCTGAAGGTGGCCGGCGCATTTTCTCTGTCCGCTTACAGGGTGACAATATCACTGGCCGGTAGCAGAAGGCAATTCAGCGGTTGCATATTCTTACGAGTGTGGTTATAATAGTCGTCAATATTCCGGAGTTGCTTGTTGTCTTGAGCTATCAGGGAAGAGTATCTTAGGGTTCCGCGTTGGTTTCGGTGTGACACGGCTGCGGGTTGGGCGGTCCGGTTAACAAGCGGCCCGACCAACGGCAGACACAAACCGGTGCAACGGTCTGGTCCGAGCGATACAGCTTTGCATTTAGAATGCAAAGTACACCGTGGGTAGAAAAGGCCCGTGCGGCAAGTTCCTTGAGAAGTTGCGATGGAACTGCCCACGGGTCTTCGCATAGACGCAGGCAACTTATCAAACGTTTGAAGAAAGGAGAATCATGGCGTCATGGCAATAGCTGACAGAGCAGACGCTGTACCAACTAAAGGCGCAGTGTCGCGGGACATTTTCACCACGAGACTCGGCGTTATCGCTGCTACTCTTGGGTCGGCGGTAGGCTTGGGGAATATCTGGAAGTTCCCGTACCTCACAGGAGCCAACGGCGGGGCGGCATTCATAATAATATACCTGCTCTGCACCTTGGTAGTGGGCCTCCCGGTCATGATTACCGAACATATGATAGGCCGGGCGGCAAGAGAAGATGCCATAGCGACCCTTAAGAAACTGGCACCGGGAAAAAGCTGGTGGTTGATAGGAGCTTCAGGAATACTCGCTGCGTTCCTCATAATGGCTTTCTACACTGAAGTTGCTGCATGGGTTTTTGCTTATATCGTCAAAGCCGTACAAGGTGCCGTGTTATCAACTGATCCTGCGGTAACCGAAGCGGCTTTTGCCGAGCTTATTACAAGCCCTGTCCAATCACTGGTGTGGCAATGGGTAGTGTTGGCATTTATAGCGTCAATCATAGCACTTGGCGTGTCAAAAGGCATCGAGCGCATGACCAAACGGCTTATGCCGGCGCTTTTCACTATCCTGGTTATCGTATGCATTAGGAGCATTACCCTGCCCGGATCATGGCAAGGACTTGAATTTCTCCTCAAACCGGATTTTTCAAAGGTAACGGGTGCCACCGTCCTCACTGCAATGGGACTGGCTTTTTTTAAACTGTCTGTGGGCATGGGCACCATGATCACGTACGGAAGTTACTTCTTGGAGGACCAGGACCTCCCTGCAACAGCAACACGGGTCATGCTTTCAGACCTTGCGGTTTCGTTCCTTTGTGGGTTGGCCATCTTCCCCGCCGTATTTGCCTTTGGTTTTCAGCCTGAGTCAGGTCCCTCCCTGCTGTTCATCACAATTCCGGCAGTGTTTAGTTCCATGCCTTTTGGCCAGATATTCATGATTCTCTTCTTTATCCTGGCAGCCATAGCTGCAACAGGCGCCATGTTGTCCCTGTTTGAGGTGCCTGTCGCGTACCTTGAGGGCACGTTGAACTGGAGCAGAAAAAAGGCTACCGTGGCCGTACTGGTAGGCTTGGCGCTGGTGGGCTCGACGGCTGCCCTGTCAAACAGCTTGCTTGCACATGTTGTATTCCCTGGAGTAGGTACGTTCTTCGACTTGTGGGACTACCTCACATCCAACATATTGCTGCCGCTAGGAGGCCTGTTCTTGAGCCTGTTCGCCGGACGGGTCCTGAAGTGGGATAACATAAAGACCTGGCTGACAAACAAAAGTACCCTGCAAAATGAAGGGGCAGCCCGGGCATTCTACTTCGTAGTCAGGTTTGTTACACCCGTCTTGATATTCATAATCCTGCTTTCAGGGCTTAACGTGTTCTAGCAGTGATCCCTGGGTTTAACTCACAGACTCACAAGGGTTGCCTGAAGGCTTCTTGGAGCGGCCAGGCAACCCTTATCTTCTCTGTCCGCCCCTTCAGCGTGCGCCCCTTACCCGTCGGCATATTCCCTTTGCTCCTGGAGCAATCGCCTGCACGCAGGAAGGCGCTTGATCATCACTCCTCCGATGAGAGCTTCAACACCTGTCCCGGCAGACAACCCAATTGTCCCTATGGCCGCTCCCATGGCCGGATAGAGTTTTGCCAGGATAACAACGGTAAGTGAACTTATGAGCATGTTCCCGGACTTGGCTACCGTAACCCAAAGCGCTTGCCTGCCCAGCATGAGAATACCTTCAAAAAACTCAGCCAGAGACGCAAAAAAGGGCATTAGGGCCACAAAGGCCACGGCTTTGAGGGCTTCAGGGATGACTTCCTGAGGAACCTTTATGACAGATCCGAAGATCCACGTACCTATCTGCGGCACAACGCTGATCCACAGGCACACCAGAGCTGTCGTGCCCAACACGGCGGAAAAGGTCCGGATCTGCTGAAAAGAACCTCGGTCTTTCACGTATACGATCACCAATTGGTAGATGTTGTATGTAAGTGAGATAAAGATAAAGGAGAAACTGGTCGCCACCTGGTAGCCTGCAAGGGCAACTTCGGGGTTGGCAGTCTGGGACAGGGCAGCGGTGATTATAGGCCTTCCTAGTGTCTGCACCGATGAAGCAATTGCCAAGGGCAAACCAAATCGGAGCAGCACTGAAGTTCTTGGCATCAACTCGTCAGGAGCCTCTTCCTCCAAAGGCTCCACTATCTTGGTTGATGCAACCCATGCAAGCACGGCCTCAGTCCCTATTCCCAGCATCAATATAGACGCCCCGACGGGACCCACAGGCCACAATCCCGGAAGGATGGCAGCAGCCGCAAACATCACCATTACCCTTACGACCATGTTGATCGTAAGCCAAACGGTCTGCTTCTTTATGACAATGGGAACCTGGAACACAGACCTGACGCACGACCATACAGGCCACAACATGAACACTCTCATTGACGGCACTGCCATCCGGTATACCTCTTCCGAGACCCCCAGCATATCTATGAGCACATGCCTTGACAGCGGGGTCCAACAAATAACCGACAGGGCCGCGAGCAACACACCCAGGATCACGAAGGCTACCTGTGCAGTTTTTCTGAAGGATCTTCTACTTTGCGTAAAAGTAAGGCACATGCGCCCCATACCGTAAACAGGTGATTCCAAGACAGCCACTATGCTGTAGGATGCAGAATATGCTGCCAGGGCAACTGTAGGGTACAACGTCCTTGCTATAGCGCCGCTGACCACCGAATGTGTCAACATCATCAACATCGAAGCGGCTGCCAACGGCACGTAGAACTTGAGCAGCACCGCTAGAGGTTGCCGGGATGAAGATGGCGCATTGCTTGTCTTAGATGAACGCTTCAAAGGCGGTTCCTCTCCCTCCGATTGCAATCATCATATGAAATCATCACATTAGATGTATTGTATCATTAATCATCCACAAGCCCATCACATAAAACTCGCAGATAGCGGCCCCAAGAAGCAAGAGAGGCCCGGCATACCCTATCTGTGAATCTGTCTGCAAGCAAAGCCGATGTGTGCCAGACAGGCTGTGTACATGCAGGCACTAGGCCTTAGCTTTCACATAAAGGGGTTTCTTGTCGAGCCGATGGCTGGCCCGGACGATGCGAACGGTCCCGGTGGCGCCGCGCATGACGATTGAATGGGTCTTCGCGATAGAACCTATGTAGCGCACCCCTTCGAGGAGCTCGCCGTTAGTAACGCCTGTAGCCGCAAAGATGACGTCATCGGTTTTCACAAGGTCGTCCATGGTTAGTTTCCGGCGTACATCTGAAATGCCCATAGTTCGCGCCCTTTCCGCTTCCTCCGGAGACGTGGGCCAAAGCCTGGCCTGCATCTCTCCTTCGAGACAACGGAGAGCCGCTGCAGCCAGCACTCCTTCAGGAGCACCGCCTATGCCGGCAAGCACATCCACCCCTGAATCCTCAAAAGCCACGGCGATCGCAGGCGAAAGATCGCCGTCGGGAATCAACTGTATCCTCGCCCCGGCCTTCCGGACACTGTCGATAAGATGCCGGTTCCTAGCGCGGTCGAGGATTACCACCACAAGATCGAACACGTTCTTCTGGAGACCCTCTGCTATGCTGCGCAGGTTTTCCTCGATAGGCAAATCTAGGTCTATCCGCCCCCTTGCTTTGGGGCCTACTGCAAGTTTATCCATATACATGTCAGGGGCATGAAACAGGCAGCCTTGTTCAGCCACGGCTATCACCGCCATAGACCTGGGCAACCCCTTGGAAAGCACCGTGGTACCCTCGAGGGGATCAACCGCTACATCTACCCGCGGCCCCCGCCCGGTACCCACCTTTTCCCCTATGTACAGCATTGGTGCTTCGTCCATTTCCCCTTCGCCTATCACAACCGCTCCGTCTATGTCCACCGTATCAAGGGCCCGCCTCATAGCTTGAACCGCTGCCTCGTCACATGCTTCCTTGTCCCCCATACCCATTAACCTGCCGCAGGCAAGGGCTCCCGCTTCGGTGACCCGCACAAACTCAAGGGCAAGTTCTCTTTCTATCTCTTTCTGCATGTGTGTCACCTCACAATAATGCTGCTAATGCCAAAATTAGCGATATAATTGGCCGAATTCCTGCTCACGCGAGAGGAATTCTACAACGGTTCGTAGAATTCCTAGATTGAGAATCTAGTATAAGCACGACTGGATGATTTGATATCACGGTAGTACCCTGTCTCAGCGTTGTCTAAGAATAGCCGCCTTGGAGTACAAGGCCGTAAAAGGAGGTGACCTCAACACGAAAAACGCCCAGATCGACACGCTACTATATCAGGCAAACATCCCAGGTATGACGAAACACACCCCGAAGCAGCCTTCACCACATATGCTTCTGAGCTGACAACTTTCAGATCAGCCCTAGTTTTCCACAGAATTTTCCTGAGGAAGGTGTCTAATGTTGATGAAAGCAGTAAAAAGAGTGTTGCCCTTCTTGCTGCTGGCCGTGGTTTTGCTGGCCGGATGTACACCAGAGGCTGAAGAGTCTGATACCCCACCCGAGTCCAAACTCAGGGAATCAGGGGACGTCTACAGCGTCTACTCAGGCGAGATCACAACTATCAACTACCTGGTGACGTCCACAACAGCTGAATTCTCGGTGGCAGCAAACACAGTGGACTGCCTTGTAGAGTACGACAATCTGGGTATTGTCAGGCCTGCGCTCGCCGAATCCTGGACAGTTTCCGATGACGGTCTCGTATGGACCTTCAAGATCCGGGAAGGCGTGAAGTGGTACGCCTATGACGGTCAGGAATATGCTGATGTCACTGCCCATGACTGGGTGTCCTCTGCCAAGTACCTGCTCAATCCTGACAACGCCTCCGCAACTGCCAACATCTTCTACAGCGTGGTCAAGAACGCCGAAGAGTATTTCCTCGGCGAAATCGATGATTTCGAGTCAGTTGGCGTAAAAGCCCTTGATGACTACACCTTGGAGTACACGCTGAAACAGCCCGTTCCCTACTTCCTGAGCATGCTCACCTACTGCCCGTTCATGCCCGCCAACGGCAAGTTCTTGGAGGAAGTGGGCAACGAGCAGTTTGGAACCGATCATACAAAGCTCCTGTACTGCGGCGCTTACATCCTGTCAGAGTGGCGTCACCAGGACGAGCGGATCTACGTAAAGAACGAGAATTACTGGGATGCTGACAACGTACACATCAAGAGGATCGTGTCCAAGTACAACAAGGAGGCTTCAACCCTGGCGCCTGAGATGTTCCTAAGGGGCGAAGTAACCGACGCAAGCATACCCACTGCGTCGCTTGACGAATGGATGAACGATCCTGAGAAGGCCAAGATGGTCCGCCCGGCCGAAACAAGCTTCTACTCCTACTGGTATACGTTCAACTTCGACCCGCACTTCCCGGAGGAATACGAGCCTGAAAACTGGAAGATAGCAGTCAACAACAAGAACTTCAGGAAGGCCATTTTCCACGGGCTCGACAGGATCTCCGCATTGCTTTGCTTGGATCCCTATGAGCCTGAAAGAATGCTGAGCAATACGATTACCCCGAAGAACTTCGTGGCTGCCGGCGGCAAGGACTATACCATGATAGGTGACCTCGCCAAGTGGACCGCCGGCGACAGCTTCAATCTGGAGCTTGCCCTTGAGTGCCGCGACAAAGCCAAGGCTGAACTCGAAGGCAAGTGCAAGTTCCCGGTCAAGATCATGATGCCTTACAGAACCGCTGACACCTGGTGGGCCAACGAATCCCAGGTAGTCGAGCAGCAGTTGGAATCCCTCCTGGGTGAGGATTTCATCGACATCATCCCCGTAGGGTTCCCGGCCTCAGGCTTCCTGGATTCAACACGTAGGGCCGGCAACTACGCCCTCCAGAACTGCAACTGGGGTCCTGACTACGCCGACCCCGAGACCTATACAGAGCCTTTCTGCCCCGACGGGACCTACAACTGGCCCGAGAAAGCTACCGACCCAGCCTATTTCCTGGAAGACGGCAGGACTGTCTACCAGAAGATGGTCGACGACGCCAAGGCTGAGGTCATAGACATAGAAAGACGTTATGAACTATTCGCCGCGGCTGAAGCGTATGTGATCGAAGAAGCATGGGTCATACCGTTGCGTGTGGGCGGCGGAGGCTATGTCGCCAGCAAACTGGAACCCTTTGCTTCTCCCTATGCCCCGTTTGGAGTCTCCTCACTCCAGTACAAGGGTCAGATCGTGATGGAGGAGCCCATGGGCATGGAAGAGTATAAGGCGGCGCAAGCCAAGTGGGAGAAAGAGCGGGCTGCTGCACTCGAGGCAGAAGCTGCCAAAGGCAGATGATCTTGTAGATGGCAGGCCCGGCTAAATGCCGGGCCTGTTGACCTAAGTGCCGGAAGAGAGATCACACAGGACCTTCTCTTGCGGCATCGGCCCCTCACACAAGCTTGTGATAGGGTCTACAGAACAAGCTGAGCAGCGCTCGAAAGGATAAGCCACGTGGGAGAGGGTATTAGATAATGCTAAGGTATAGTATAAGAAGGCTATTGCAATCGGTAGTAACAGTTTTCATAGTTATTACCCTGGTATTTCTTCTGATGAGACTCCTGCCTGAAGAGGGATATTTCGGCGACAGTTACGATAAGTTAACTCCGGAGCAGCGCGAAGCAATACTCCGCAAGTTCGGCTTGCTTGACCCCTGGTACATTCAGTTGAGAAACTTCTACTCCTCGCTTCTAAAGGGCGACCTTGGTACATCCATCATCTATCGCCGGGATGTACCTGTTATTGACATCATAAAAATCAAGATCCCGTTCTCCGTTTCCTTCGGCTTGGCTGCCATTGGCGTGTCGTTGCTGTTTGGGTTGAGCATGGGGATTCACATGGCGCGCAACAAGGGCAGGTTCTGGGACCAGATCTGGTCGGCTTACGTGGTGTTCATCAATGCGGTGCCGGCAGCGGTATACTTGCTGTTTATCCAGCTATACGTGACCGGCCTTAAATATCGGGGCCGCCCCATCTTCCCCATGTTGTTCGACCGGTATAACCCCCGGAGCTGGATCTTGCCGCTTATCTCCATGTCCCTGGGAAGCATAGCGGGTTACGCAATGTGGATGAGACGCTACATGGTTGACCAGCTCAATCAGGACTACATCCGGCTTGCCAGGGCGAAAGGAATGTCAGACAAGCAGATCATGGTCAAGCACGTGATGCGCAATGCTTTTGTGCCAATGGCTCAATATCTGCCCACCTCAGTGCTGCTGACCATTTCAGGTTCCATCTACATCGAGTCCTTGTATTCAATACCCGGAATGGGCGGACTCCTGGTAGATGTAATTCAAAGACAGGATAACCCGTTGGTGCAGGCACTGGTCCTAATCTACTCAAGCCTGGGGATTTGGGGGCTCTTCCTGGGAGACGTCTTGATGGCCATATTCGATCCCCGCATCAGGCTTGAGAGAAGAGAGGGGGCCAGGTAAATGACGCACAAAGAACAACAGGTTATTCAGGCGATGGAAGACGAAGCCTTGTTTACTTTCGCCGAATATGACCCGGAAGCTGCTGAAAGGGTCGGGTACTCTGACTACTCATATTGGGGTTCGACACTGAAGATTTTCCTCAAGAACAAGACGGCGATTTTCTTGCTTTGCCTGATGGGGGCCCTGATACTCTTCACTACCATCCAACCATATTTGCCAAACCAGAAATCTCCTATCAAGATCCATACGGACCCTGCAACGGGATACCCTCTCCGAAATCGTCCCCCCAGTGATGAGTTTTGGTTTGGCACTAACGTGATCGGCCAGGACCTCTGGGCCCGGCTTTGGAGCGGTACAAGGACATCCTTGTTGATAGCCATCATTGTGGGCATATGGGAAGTGTGTTTCGGGATATTCATAGGAGCGGTATGGGGCTACGTCCGTCAGATTGACGCTTTCATGACGGAAGCGTACAACGTGATAAACAACATACCCACCACCATCCTGCTCATGTTGCTCGCATATATCTTGCGGCCCAGTTTCAAGACCATGGTGATCGCCATGTGCTGCACCGGATGGCTCGGTATGGCTCGATTCGTGCGTAACCAGATAGTGATTATCAGGGACCGTGAGTACAACCTGGCCTCGCGGTGTCTGGGCACGCCGACCTACCGGATTATCACCAAGAACCTTCTGCCGTATCTTGTATCCGTAATCGTAATGCGCATTGCGTTGTCAATTCCCGGGACCATCGGGTGGGAAGTATTCCTTACCTATATCGGATTGGGTCTGCCGATAGACACCCCTTCACTGGGAAATCTGCTGAACGAGGGACGCCAGGTTATGATGGCGCCTGCCCTCAGGTATCAGCTGGTTTTCCCGGCAGTAGTGCTTTCTGTAATAACCATATCGTTCTATGTGCTGGGTAATGCGTTTGCCGACGCTTCGGATCCCAGAAACCACTACTAGGAGGCGGATCAATTGACTGAACCAATCCTTTCAGTAAGAGACCTGGTCGTCAAGTTCAGCCTACGGGGCCAAATCTTGACGGCAATAAGAGGAGCATCTTTGGACCTGTACCCTGCAGAGACCGTGGCAATCGTCGGAGAATCGGGTTCCGGGAAGAGCGTGTTCACCAAGACATGGCTAGGGATGCTGGATGCTAACGGATGGGTTGATTCCGGGTCCATCCTTCTTGAAGGCAAGGACCTTGCCAGGTACAGGACGGAACGGGAATGGCTCACCATACGCGGCAAGAAGATCGCCATGGTATTCCAAGATCCCATGACCGCATTGAACCCTCTCAGAACCGTGGGGATGCAAATCCAGGAAGTGCTCGAGCTTCATCATGGGATGCGCGGAGAAGAAGCTAAGGCGAGAACCATAGAGATCTTGGGCGAAGTAGGCATTGACATGCCTGAGGCTCGCTATGACCAGTACCCCCATGAGTTTTCCGGTGGAATGCGTCAAAGGGTGGTGATAGCAATTGCCGTGGCGTGTAATCCCAAGATCTTGATTTGCGACGAGCCCACAACCGCACTTGACGTGACCATCCAAGCCCAGATTTTGGAGCTCATCAGGAGCCTCCAGAAGAAGCTGGGCGTTACCCTTGTATATATCACCCACGACCTCGGTGTTGTGGCAAACGTGGCCGACAGGGTAGCTGTGATGTACGCGGGCGAGATCATAGAGTACGGCACGGTGGAAGAGATTTTCTACGACCCCAGGCATCCGTACACCTGGGCGCTGCTCTCGTCTCTGCCGCAGTTGGGAGTCAAGGGACAACCTCTGTACTCCATTGCAGGTACACCGCCTAACTTGTTTACGGAGATCAACGGTGATGCTTTTGCCCCGCGCAATCCGAAGGCGCTGAAAATCGATTACGTGAAGCGGCCTCCGTTTTTCCAGGTCAGCCCCGCCCATTCTGCCAAGACGTGGCTCTTGGACCCCAGGGCACCCAAGGTAGAGCCGCCGGAAACCATCAAAGCTCTGCAAGCTAAGTACGAGGGGTATGCGCAATGACAAACACTGAACGGGAAGTAATCATAGAACTCAAGAACCTGACGGTCGAGTTCAAGGGCAAAGGCAGGAAGCCTTTCAAGGCTGTGGACGATGTGTCTTTCAGAATCTATAAAGGCGAGACCTTTGGGCTGGTCGGGGAAACCGGTTCTGGCAAGACCACCATCGGAAGGGCTATAGTGAGGATTAACCCGCTTGCCGGTGGTGAAATCCTCTTTAAAGGCCGAAGGATAAGTGGGGTTATCCCGAAGGAGCTTGACCGCGAAGTCACCCGCAAGATACAGATGATATTCCAGGACCCCATGGCTTCCCTGAACGAGCGGGCGAAAGTCGACTACATCGTATCAGAGGGGCTTTACAACATAGGCGGGTTCAAGGACGAACAGGACAGGGTGGCAAAGGTGTCCAGAGCCCTATTAGAAGTGGGCCTGTTGCCTGAGTTCGCCTCCCGTTTCCCCCACGAGTTCTCCGGAGGCCAGAGGCAGCGAATAGGCATAGCCCGCGCTCTGATTATGGAGCCGGAGTTCATCGTGTGCGACGAGCCCATATCTTCCTTGGACGTGTCCATTAGGGCACAAGTGCTTAACCTGATGTCTGATCTCCAGAAAACCAAGGGGTTAACATACCTGTTTATCTCCCACGATCTTTCGGTGGTGCGCTTTATCGCTGACCGCGTAGGAGTCATCTACAAGGGCAAACTTGTGGAGTTGGCTGAAACCGAAGAGCTTTTCGAACATCCCTACCATCCGTACACAAGGGCGCTGCTCTCAGCGATTCCCATTCCGGACCCACGTCTGGAGAAGAAAAAGAAGGTACTGGTCTACGACCCCAGCTGTCATGATTATTCACAGGACAAGCCAAGGTGGGTGGAGATCACTCCAGGCCATTTTGTGCTTGCTAATGAAGCGGAAATCAGACAGTATCAGGCAATGGCCGGATGAGGCAGGCTATCGCCGGCTTTCCGAACCGGGGCGTGCAACTGCAAGATACGGTTGTACGCCCTTTCATTCGCGGGGTGTCAGAAATAAAAGCTGGCACCTATACCTAACCAGTGGTAGAGCACAGTAGCCAGGATGGCAAGCTGGCAAGCCGACCAAAGCAGGATTCTGATGGCCCTCCCATGTGAGAAGGGCGACTTCCTGTCACCGTCCGGCCCTGGTTCGCCGCCCATGACCTCCCCCTGTTCGGCTTCTGCCTTGAATATAAAGCCTGCTTCGTCCCGCAAGTAACGGAGTTCCTTGCCCGATGCCTTGTCTTCTGGAAGGTCTCTGGCTAATTCGCTCTCATAGTGTCCAAGCACATTACCGGAAGGCCTTCTCCGCCCAAACCACGCAAAGGCCCCTTCATGCCTTAAGTAGATGAACCAGGCGACGGTCACATAGAAGACCATGCATATTGGGAGGAGCTGTGCCATGTAATACATGTTCTCAAATCCCCATCTTGCCAAAGCAAAAGAAACCAGCACTGCAAAGCTCGTAGGAAACAGCGCGTACACAAACGTTTGAACTGCGTTCCGACCTTTCACAGGCAAATTCCCCTTCAAGTTAGATACTAGTCCTTCTGGTTGGCAACCTCAACAATGTTGCCTCCAACCATGGTGAACACCACGTCAAACTCCTTGTCCAGCACGACAAGGTCTGCATCCTTTCCCGGTGTCAGGGAACCTTTGCATTCCGAAACCCCCGCCACTGTCGCCGGATTGGCGGTAGCCATGGGAATTATGTCCTCCAGGGATCTACGGGTCCAGCGGATCAGGTTTTTGACGCCGTCCAACAGGGTTGCGGTGCTGCCGGCAAGGGTCCCGTCTGCCAAGTACGCCCTTCCCTGTCGGTGTACGGTGATCTCATGTCCAAGGGAACTATAGCAACCCGGAGGCAAGCCTGCAGGAGCCAATGCGTCAGATACAAGGTATATCCGATCAGGGCCTTTGCAAGCTACTACCACCAACACAGCAGCTGGGTGAACGTGAACACCGTCGCATATGACTTCTGCCCAGATCCGCGGGTCTGTTAGGACGGCACCTACGACACCCGGTTCCCGATGGTGGAACCCCCTCATAGCATTATACACATGGGTGGCTGCGGTCACACCCCAACCAACGGCGTCTATCGCTTGTTGATAATCGGCCATTGTATGGCCTGCGGCGACGCATACACCCTCGCCCGCCAGGAACGAGATAAGTTCCTGTGCTCCTGGAAGCTCCGGGGCAACGGTGACGTGTTTGATGGCCCCCTCGCCGAGTTCCATCCACCGTGCCATAAGCTCAACGGATGGCTCAAGCAGATGGGCCTGGGCCATGGCACCCCTCTTGTCGGGATTGAGAAAAGGCCCTTCCAAATGTAACCCTAGGATCTGGGCGCCTCCTAATGCCTTACAAGGCTTAGCATCGTCGACAGCATAGTCACGGCGCGTGGACGTCAATCTGCTTACACACGCTATAACTTGTTCAGTTAGATCTACGGGCATGGCACCTACAGTTGGCAAGAAAGACGTAACCCCGGTCTTGGCCAAGTGCCTCGCCATGGAAGCTATCTCTTCAGGATCAGGCGACGCTACGTCGAAGCCGAAAAAGCCGTGTATATGAAGATCGATAAGCCCGGGGATGACTGCATTATGCCCGACGTCTATGATCCGCGAGCCGGACATATGCTTCGGGGGCGTTCCCTCTGCCGTTTCCGCGATCCGACCGGCCGACACCCTGATGTAGCCGGCAAAGGGCGGAGCATCACCCGGGTATATATGCTCGGAAACGATGATTACATCCGACGGATCCTGACAGCCCAGCCCATTCCCGTAAACATCATGGCGCGGTCGTCTCACGACAAATCCCTCCCCGAACCTACTTGTACCTTGCTTTGTGGAATCTTGCTCCTACCGCCGTGGGAGTACTTGCGGTGCTCACTCCGAGACTCGGCAAGAAACAAGCTTGCAACTATAGCTACACATATTCTGATCAAGAATGCAAGGTCAAGAGCTGATGTCATTCCTCCCATTACCCGGTATAGGGACACTCCCACCACAGGCTAAACTACGATGTAGGCTGTTGCCTGTTGTCATAACGGTCAATCAGGACCGCAGATGGCACCTGAGCCAAAAAGTTTACCAGGCTGGAAGGGAGGTGAGCAGCCCTACCATATAGTCTGAAGCACCCAACTGCACGGCAAAGGCGCCCCAGAAAGGTCCGCTTCCGCTCTACGCTTGCTTGCCGCCAACTCATGCAAACCTAAGATGCCATTCTACAACGGTCAGAATTGTCCTGCTCTTGCATGACACACACAGCGTCGAGAGGCTGCAGCCACCTGCTTGAGTCCCATGCGTAACCCCCTCGATCTGGTAGCCCCATGGGATTGTCTCGGGATTTGCTTTCCGCGCCTGAAGTAGTGGTACAATATAACATAGCGTAATCCGGAGGAATCTGTATGCGGACAACCGTACATGACAAGCCATATCAGCATAATGTCCCGTTCAGGCCATTTACTGAACTCACATGGCAATTGGTGGCATCAATGCTGTACAAGGGCGAAGCCACGCCTGAAGAAATCGCATCGCTGCTTAACAGGGATGTGGACGACCTAATGCGCCGGGTTCAAGAGGCGTATGACTCTGGGCACCTGCAAAAGGTCATACGCAGCCTCCCCGATGATGTACCCGAACAAAACTACCGCGAGTTTGCTGCAAGGATGCTGGCAGACACATACAAAGGCGCAATCAGGACCAACAAGAAGCGGAAGCAGACGGTAAAGGCATGCGCGGCGGCGGTAAAGACGGCAAAAGAGAAAAAGAACTTCATCGATTCAGACTGGGCGGAAGTCCTGTGCGCAACCGCAAATATTGATTACCAAGCTTACAGGGAGAAAATAGAGGGGCAACTGAGCAAGTTCTGGCAGCACGCGGATTGCCCTTTGGCCAGGAAAGCTCCACAGTGGTTGGAAGCGGACGCCCGATCGCAAGAGTGACTTCAGGTTCTTCGAGTTTACCTGGCTCAGCAAGGCCCTTCATCCGGAGAACCTGTCTGCATAAGCCCTTCCTATCTCCAAGGGAGAAAAGATGCCTCTGTCTGTCGCGATGGCTCCAATCAAGGTAGGCGGGGTTATGTCAAATGCAGGGTAGTAGCCCTGCACACCCGGGGCTCCGGTACGCACCCCTCTGCAATATAAGACTTCTTCAGGATCCCTCTCTTCGATTTCAACGTCTTGGGCTCGCGAAGTCTTGGTCTGGGGGCCGTCATATCCCAGCACTATGAAAGGAATCCTGTGGTAATTTGCACAGATGGCGTACTGGTAAGTGCCCACCTTGTTGGCAATGTGCCCATCCATGGTAATCCTGTCGCAAGCCGTAATGAACTTGTGTATCTTGCCCTGGGCCATGAGAAACGCGCCCATATTGTCGGTCACAACGGTGACAGGGATCCCGAGCTTGTGTACTGAAGCAGCGGTCAACCTTGCACCTTGCAGGTAAGGCCTGGTTTCGCTGCAATACACCCTCGCGTGCTTTCCCTGCTGCCTTGCGTAGTCAAGCATGTACAGGAGGGCGCCTCCTGGGTAGCAATGGGTCAAAATGCCGTCCCCATCATCTATCATGTACGATGCGTACATTCCGCATTTCCTGGTGAGTTCGTCATCTTCTTCCATAAGCCGAACGGTCGTGTTGACTACGGCAAGCGCAGGGTCTGAACCCGTCTCGTGAGTTTCAACGGCAAGATCAAACATCTTGTCAACCAAAGGAACCAGATATTCGCCTGTTGGCCGGGTAGCCTTCAGTCTCTTAGCCGCTTGGGCCAATTTGCGCTTGAACTCGGCGTTGGGCAGGCCGGCGCAGCAATGGGCGGCAAGGGCTAACCCGAAGCACGCGGCAAAAGCCACGCTCCCCGCCCCCTGGATTACCATGTCTTCTATGGCAGAAGCCACTTGTTCGTATGTGGAATACCGTTGCCACACTTCTCGTTCAGGAAACTCACGTCTGTCAAGCATCAGCACACGGTTGTCCTCATATTTCAGGGTGTTTGACGTGCGGATCAACAGAGCATCATCCAAGCCCATTCCCTATCCCCCTTGCGCTTGTGACTGATATACTCAATTCCGGCATACCGAAGTAAAACCCTCTCTTCTGTTCCCTGTCAACAACACCGGTTGAGTCACCGGGCACTGTCTATCCCTTCAGCACAGGCGATAAGCGTTTGTAAACCAACACCGCCACCACAGATGCAGCCAGGCCTTTCAGCAAGTTGAACGGTACTATGGAAAACAGGAGCAAGGCTGTGTAATCCGCCACCAGCCCGTTGCCCGCGCTTGCCAGGCTTACCAACGTATCTCTGTCTATGCCGAAGACCTTGCCGTACAGCGGAAACATCACAAAGTGGTTGTTGAGGGTCGCAAACACGGTCATTGAAATCACTCCTAACCCCAACCCTAACAGCGCACCTTTGAATGTCCGGTTTCTCTTGTAGACCCAACCGGCGGTATATGCCATGACACTGCCCACCAGAAAATTGGTAAGCTCCCCGATTCCATTGGTGACGGTACCTTCAACCACCACATTGAGGAGATTCTTGATAAGCGGTACCCATATACCCGTCACCGGGCCCATGGCGAAAGCACCTAGCAATGACGGTACGTCAGCGATATCCAGTTTCAAGAACGGAAGGGTGAACCACACAGGCGTCTTGAAGAAGGTGAGTACGAAAGAAATCACGCCAAGCACCGAGATCTTAACCAGAGTGTGTACCGTCCAAACTTGTTTTTCCCGAGTCATATTTTTCCGTCCTCCCCCGTTGTTTTGAGCCTCGCCCAAGAAAAAAACCCCGAAGACGAATCTTCGGGGTTGTTAATGCCCAGATAACCTCTTGTATCTTCTCCCATCCAGACTGTTACCGTCGGCCCTGGAATTCCACCAGGTCAACCGGTTTTTCGGCTCGCGGGCTTTTACCGCCGGTGAGGAATTGCACCTCGCCCCGAAGATACATCCATCCTTATCATTGTGAGCTTACATGCACCCGGAAGTCAAGGGCATTATCGGGCCAACGGCACGCTCACGAGACTGTACTCGGCCCCGTCTTTCATGTCTATCAGGTAGATTTCCAAGTCCATGGGCTCAGCTGAGTCCAGCAGACGGGCATCGATGCACAGCCCAAAAGCTCCCCATCCCAGGCCGTTAGTTGCCGCGGTGCAGTTCTCCGGAATCACATCAACTCCTGATGCAGTCCTGACCCTCCAGTTGACGTTGGCCTCAAACGCGGTTGCAAATCCCACGGCAAACACATGGGAACCGTCCCACCTAAACCCGGGTTTCGGACCTACAAGAAGTACCCGATCTCCCTGAACCCCCTGCATTCGCGTGAGGATGGCACAAGCCTCGGCCCTGGTGAGGGTAGCCTTAGGCTGGAAAGTGCCGTCAGGATAGCCTTGGACGAATCCCCGTTTAGCGCATTCTCTTACCGCCTCCACATACTTGTCCTGAATCTCGGCTTCATCCTTGAATCCCAATACCGTCTGCTTGGCCTCAATGACCAAGTCGGGGTGATTTGCCAGGTAAACATCTGAAGCCTTAACCAGCAAGTAGCATGCTTCTTCCCTGGACAGAAGTTCGTCCGGGCCAAAGCTATTGCCGTAATCCTGGACGGAAATGAGTCCTGCATCAAGTGCCCTCTGGACGTAATTATGGCACCAGTGGGCTTCCACATCGTCAAAGGGAGGCGGTTCCTGAGCTCCACCTGAATGCGGCAACCTGGCTGCCTCCACCAGCATCTTCAGGAATTCAGCACGGGTCAGGATCCCATGCGGCTGGAAGGTCCCATCGGGGTAACCGCTGACAATATCTGAAATCTGGAGTATGGAGATTGCTCCTCCTCCCCAGTGCTGTGCGGCGTCGGGGAACGTTATAAATCGACGGATGTCGCTTTGGTCCTTGCCGAGGGGTTGTGAAGTATCCACATGCCCCGCCAAGGTCTCGGCGGCCTCTCCGTCAATGAGAATTCTCACCGAATCTATGTGATCGAACTGACACAGGGTCTCAACCATCGCATAGAGCAAGGCCATTTCCCCAGCCGCGCCCACTGAAACGCCCCTGATATCACCTGAGAAATCCACCGTACATACGCCGTGTTCCACGGTAATGTCGAGTACTTCGGTTTGCTTGGGCAGGGAGACAACCATCATTCCCGAAGCCTTGGCAATATAGTCCGGCAAGCCTGCAATGAAAGCCTCTATCGCTTCCCTGGCAGGGTCCGTCGTTGCCGGCACAATGTACTCAACGGGCAAGAGATACACATCGGTAACGAGGCTCAAGGGGAAGTAGACGAAGAACCTTGATATGTCCGGGGCGGACCAAGCCACACGGTCAAACGCTGACAACATGGGTGTTGCGATGAACACAAAGGCGAGAAAAGCAGCTGCAACTGTTCTCAGAAGGCCGACATATCTCATGCTGACATCTTTCACATAAGACACCTCCATACGAAGACTTTGCGGTACATGGGTATTAAGCTGTTCGGTCACCGCCGGCTGTCCACAACCGGCGCATCGAAACAACTTTATCCGTCGAACTATACCACGATACCGGACCCGTACAAGTTCCTGTGCATGCCAAGTGATTTTGCTGCAGACCCTTTACTTTCCTGCCGTAACCTGATATATTCTTCGAAAGCCAATGATGGGGACAGGTAACCCGCTGTAAGGCCCAGAGAGTCGCCGGCCGGTGAAAGGCGATGCCACAAAGCGGGTGATAGCACCCTTGAGGCGTCGGCACAAAGGGCAGTGCGTTAACGCCACAGCCTGAGTATGCTGGACCGGCTCCCTCCGTTATCCGGGATAGAGGCTTTGGGTATGCCAGCTCAGTGGCAGACCCAGGGCAAACCAAGGTGGCACCGCGGGCAGGCGTGTCTCGTCCTTGAGACGGCCTGCCTTTTTGTATGATTACTGAGGGGGGTTCAAATATGTTCGATGTGGCATTAATCCGTAATGACCGCAAGGCTGTCGAGGAGATGCTGGCCAAACGGAACACAGACGCACCGCTGGATACCATCCTCTCCCTTGACGACAAGAGGCTGGAGCTCGTCAGACACATTAACACCCTGCGCGAGCAAAGAAACAAGGTTACAGAGCAGATCCCGGCCTGCCAAGATCCTGAAGAGAAACAATCCCTAATAGGGTCTAACCGCAAACTCCGCCAGCAGATCCTGGGCTTGGAAGAAGAGCTACGTGGCGTAGAACATGAGCTGCGAGAGTTGATCCTCAGAGTACCGAACATGATAGCACCTGACGTGCCCTACGGCGAAGACGAATCGGGCAATGTGGAAATCAAGAGATGGGGCGAACCCAGGGATTTCGGTTTTGAGCCCTTGGACCACGCTGAACTAGGAGCCCGTCTGGGGCTTATAGACATTCCCAGAGCGACGAAAATCATGGGGTCCAGGAGCTATGTGCTTACAGGCGACGCCGTTTACCTTGAGTTCGCCTTGGTAAGGTTTGCCCTTGACCTGCTGTCAGCGGAAGGGTTTACCCCGGTGATCCCGCCTGTGTTAGCCAAGGAAGAAGTGCTGGTGGGAACCAGACATTATCCCTTCTTCAGAGATCAGGTATATAGAATCGAAGGGGAAAACCTAGGGCTGGTGGGGACGTCTGAGATTCCCTTGGCTGCACTGCACAAAGATGAAATCCTGTCAGAGGAACAGCTGCCCATCAAGTACGCAGGGTTTTCGTCGTGCTTCAGGACCGAGGTGGGTAGCGGCGGCAGGGACATCAGGGGACTCATCCGGGTCCACCAGTTCGACAAGGTTGAGATGTTCGTATTCTCGGAGCCGTCCAGGTCTGACGAGATGCACGAGTATATGCTCTCACTGGAAGAACGAATCTACCAGTCACTCAACATACCCTACCGGATAATGAAAATGTGTTCCGGGGACCTGGGTCCTATCGCTTACAAGAAGTATGACATCGAGTTCTGGCACCCGTCAGAGCGTGTATACCGGGAAATCACATCGTGCAGCAACTGTACTGACTTCCAGGCAAGGGGACTAAACATAAGATGCCGCCCTCAAGGCGGGGGTAAGCCCCAGTTCGTACACACATTGAACGGAACGGCCATTGCCATAGGCAGAACCCTGGTTGCCATCCTTGAAAACTATCAGGAAGAGGACGGGAGCATTACCGTGCCTGAAGTGCTGCGGCCGCACATGCCCGGCAATAAGGCACGGATTGGGTGAGACATCCACGGCTTCGGCAATGAGCCTGCAGTTTATCGAGATAGCCTTAGGGGAGATGTCCGGCCAACACAAGCCCGGATAAACCGAAAGCGGCCTCAGGTGCCATATCATCACGTCAAGAGGCATCTGGGCCGCCTATGCTCTCCCCTTTTTCGGCCTTATCGCTTCCCCGGGTCTCCTGGGGTGCCAATGGTTCTGCCGCCCAAACCCTCAGTAAGGTCTCTGGCAGTCTTGGTGACGGCTATGCCTCCCATAGCCGTTTCCCTGAGGGCTTCGGGCAACATCTTTCCCACCCGGAACATGGCCTCAATCACTTCATCGGCCGGAATAACGCTTTGTTGCCCAGCCAGAGCCATGTCAGCACTGATGATCGCGTTGACAGCCTGAGAGGTGTTGCGGAACGCACACGGCAGCTGCACCATGCCCGCCACGGGGTCACACACGAGTCCCTTGCAGTTCATAAGAGCTATGGCAATCGCATTGGCACAGGCCTCGGGAGTTCCGCCCGCCAAGGTCACAACTGCAGCCGCTCCCATGGCAGCCGCCGTACCGCACTCAGCCTGGCACCCGCCTTCGGCACCGGACACAGTGGCATTCTTGGTGATCAGTGCACCCACACCTGCTGCCACCAGCAGGGCGTCAAGCAGTTGTTGCTTTATACAACCCAGTTTTTCACCGGTGCCCAAGAGAACCGCGGGCAAGACGCCGCTGGCCCCTCCTGTGGGAGCGGCGCACACCAAGCCCATGGACGCATTCACTTCACTGGCGGATAATGCCATGGCCATTACGCTGTTTAGGTACTTGCCGACCAAAGGGGTCTCGTAGGCGTACTGCTTGGAAGCTACCCCGGTCACCAGTCCCCCTATCATCTGCTGTGGCTGAGTCAATGCTTTCTTCGCACTGGATACCATGACGTCATAGTGGCGTTCCAAGAGCTCATACACTTGTTCCTCAGTCTTGCCAGTAAGTGCCATCTCGTTTTCGAGTACGATTCGATGAAGGGGCAGTTGCCGACCGGTGGCTTGCTCAATCAAGTCTTGTATTGAAGAGTACATTGTTCCCACCTCCTACTGGATCACTGTAACCCACAATACATCATCCAGCGCAGCTAACCGATCTATAACCTCAGGTCGGATTCTCTGGTCAGTCTCCGGCACGCTGGTCGCCACATCACGCTTCGCCACCCGGGAAAACCGCATGAGCCCGATATTGATGTTGTTTTCCGCGAGCACCCGGCTGATTCGGGCGATGACCCCGGGCTTGTCCAGCTGCTGCATGATGAGGGTTGGCTGTTCTGCCGACACTTCGACATTGACGCTGTTGATCTTAGTGATCAAGATCCGGCCTCCGCCCACGCTGCATCCGACAATTTGAGTTGACGTGCCATCATGGTGGTCAAATGTGATCACCGCAGTGTTCTCGTGAACGTCATCCAGCTCCACTTCGTGGAAAGCGTAAGTGATGCCCCGCTCCTCAGCGATGTCAGGGCTGAGTTTTATCCTTTCGTCCTCTTCGGTAATGCCCAGCACTCCGGCGAGGAGTGCCAGATGAGTGCCGTGGCCTGTTCCGGTCTTGGCAAAAGAACCGTGCAAACCGAAGTCAACGTGTTTGAACGGCTTGCCCGCTATGAGGGCAGACACTCTTGCCAACTTGACTGCGCCAGCGGTATGGCTGGAACTGGGGCCTATCATTATGGGCCCGATGACGTCGAAAATGCTGATGTTCAAGAATCTGTTCCTCCGTCCGTGACTGTTATTTCAACGCCAAGCTCAACTCTATGGTACCAATAAGGTGCGTTCAAATGAAACGTCATGAGTCATTCAACAAACACCGCAGAGTACCAGTTGGCCGTTTCATCTTCGCTTTTAAGCGTTTCAATGGGCAAACCGAATTTCCTCACAGTCTTGAACACGTCTATACCTACACTGTGGAAGGCAGGCCTTGCCCTCCTTGGATCCACACACGGCCTGCCGTGAAAGCCTGCGCATTGCTTGCAAATAGCGCAGTCGCTCATGGAAAACGCAAAGTAATAACCTTTGAGGAACGCCTCCCTTTCGAGAGCAAAAGAAACCTCGTGGGATACCCTCTTATCTGTGGAATGCACGATAACACCCCAGGAATAGCGCCTCAGTATGCGCTCGTACTCCCAAGGCTTAAGGGAGCCGGGCCTGGACGGGCAGGTGTGTCCATATCCCCAATCCCCGCAGCCGTACATGCATTTGAGAAGAGTTCTCGGGTCAAAAACGATATCATCAATCTTGAATGGCACTGCGTGGTCCGCGCCTAATTGATATGCCATGCCCACAAGATACTTGGCGAGTTCTGCGTTCATACTGTTGTGCCGCATAAATTCCTGCGGCATCCATCCCTCCTTCTCGCCCTGGATTAGCCATCGCTGGAATGCCGTGTTAAAGCAATCCTACGGCCGGTATACCAATAATTTATCATTACGAAACCGAGATCCGAAACCATTTACGGTTACTGCGTCGACCTAGTATAAGGGGGTTATCCTGATGAAACACAATACCGGGCGATGGCCGGTTATCTTCTTGCAAACCTGTCTTGCTCTTCTTGGGTTGTTGTGCCTTACGGCGCTTTCCGGCTGTACCTGCGGTGTCCCTGGCACAGGCGACCCCGGTATCCCTGGGCCAGGCAAACCGGAGCCGGTGTTCTATGAAAACACCATCTACGGCTTCAGGTTTTCCTTGCCTGAAACCTGGAAAGGACATTCAACAGTGGAAGAGCGCTGGACTTCCTCTGACGGGGAATACTCAGGCCCGGTCATCAACATACGGCATCCCCTGTGGACTTCAGACCAACCAAGGCAAGACATCCCGATTATGATCTTCAGTCTCGACCAGTGGGAAGCTCTCCAGAAGGGCGAATTCCACATCGGTGCGGCGCCTGTAGGCCCTACCGAAATTGACCGGAACAGCAAGTACGTATTTGCCCTTCCAGCCCGGTACAACTACGGGTTTCCCGAAGGCTACCAGGAGGTGGAGGAAGTACTGGAAGGTAGGCCCCTTGAGCCCCTTGAAGGCTGGGAAGGCCCTGAGGAAACCCCAACGCTGGGGGGCATCGGTTTGGGGGCTTCCCAGGATCAGGTGTTAGGTATTCTGGGCGACCGATACACTGAAACCATCCATCAGGACCTAGGACATATGATAGGCGAGGATTTGGTTGTGTGGACCTTTGACCAGGGCATCGAAGTGACCTTCGGCAAAAGATCAGGCAGGGCCATAAGGGTTACCGTCCAAGACCCCGACTTTCCCACGAACCTGGGAGTCAAGGTAGGCGACCACGCCCAAACCGCCCTGGACAACTACCGGGATTCATACCAGGAAGCCAGGAGCAGACACTACGATACCGTGCTTGAAGGGTGGTTTCTTCTTGAAGAAGGAGCCGTGCTGATCCTCGATTTTGATGCTTCAGACGGAAGCCTGGTGAACGGCCCAATCCAGGCCGGTTCATCGATCGAACAAATCGTGCTCGCATACTGGGAGCATTTTGACTGAACCTGACTGAAAGGGGGCCGGTTCCGTCACCCCTGGTCGCCCATCTCAGGGGGCTTGAGAGTTCTTAAAGATGTTGGAAGAGATTCCCGCAGAAGCCTGTATGAAGCGGCGTCATAGTCTGGAGAATCCCTCAGGATGCCGGGGGCACTAAGATTAGAGGCAGGCCCGTGGGACCCACGGGCCTGCTTGCCATCCCCTAGTTCTGATCCCTTCGGGCCTGTTCCAGGTAGTCCTTAGCCTGTTTCAGGAGCTCAGGCTTGTAGATGAACTCCATGGCCGACAAGGCCAGCACCTTTGCCGCCATCAAGGTGGCGTCAATGGCTCTGGGCTTGATGGTGTCGGCTGCCATCTCCCTGGAGTGGCCGCGAGCGTCGGTCATGCTGAAACCGATCTGGATGCAGGGGGTTTCCCAGGTAACGCTGCCTACATCAGTGACCCCTCCGCCTCCCCGGGGCATTTCCGGGAGTTCCTGACCTAGGTACTCGAAGTTCTTCCTGGCAAGCTCCCTCAACACCGGATGCTCCAGGGTTTCCTTGAAGAGCGGTTCGTAGTGGCGGAATTCGACTGTGGCCCCAATCGCCGCGGCCGCCCCTTCAGCGATCTGCCTGACCTTGGGCAAGACTACCTCTTCGAGATAATGGGAGCTCTTAGACCTTACGGTGAACCTTGCCACTGCGCGATCGGGAACGATGTTCGGGGCGTCGCCGCCGTGGGTGATGATACCTGCAAGTCGGACATCGTCACGCAGATGGTTCTTCATCATACGTATGGCCGTATACGCTGACACGCAGGCGTCGAGCGCGTTTATACCTTCCTGGGGATTCCCGCCTGCGTGGGCGGTCCGGCCTCTGAAGGCGATCTCGATGGGATGAGACGCCCAAGACGAGCCGCCCAGAGAATTCAGCTGGCCCGGATGAGCTATGAAGGCTGCATCTATGTCGGAAAACACACCTGCTTCCGCCATGACCACTTTTCCGCCGATCGTCTCTTCAGCGGGAGTCCCCAAGACAAGCCACGTAGCTCTTGCCTCTTCAGGCGGGAACGCGTTTTTCAACCCTATGCCCGCAGCAAGAGCAACGGCCGCCATGAGGTTATGCCCGCATCCGTGGCCGATTTCAGGCAGAGCATCGTATTCGGCCAGGAATGCAATCCTTGGCCCCTGATTCCAGGCTTGAGCCTTGAACGCTGTGGGCATGCCGGCTATCTCTGTCTCCACGTGGAAGCCCTTTGATTCCAGGATCCCTGTGAGCTTCGACACTGCAAAGACTTCTTGAAGCCCAAGTTCAGGGTTTTCGTACAACGACTTGGCCACATCTTCAACAACAGGTCTCAGGGAATCGATTTCCCGGACAAGTCTTTCCCCTCTTTCTTCGAACGTCATGTCAGATACCACCCTCACTTTCGAGTATGCCAACAACAGCTTCATAGCTAGAACAAGTCAACTTCAGAGCTAGCTTTTCCGTGTTTCTACAATCAACTCCTATTATCCTTCCTCATTGTTGATGAGGTTTACACGTCCTACAGGCGGGCAACGGTCATGCAACTACCCGTGCCCTTCAGCCAGGCACCATCAGCCCCTCAACAACAAGCTGGCAGCAAAAAGGCCGGCTCCGCAAAAGAGCCAGCCTTTACGTCAAGAACGGTCCATGTTACTTCATTATTCCTAGCCAGTCTCCAAGCACAAACTGGATCCGGCCAATAAGCAGTGCCATTCTTCCCATTACCGTTGTGCCGAAGGCGGCGCCGAAAGCCACCATCAGGACAAGCTTACCCAGTTGAGGCACGGAGCTCAACGGCCCCTTGATCTCCTTTGAGAAGAAGAAGTAGCTCAGAGAAGCGATGACGAAAACCAGCAACAGGATGTCGTTTACGCTGCCCACACTCACGGTGGCTGCGATTTGCTGGGTGAAGTCGCCGTGGATGGCTCCTCTGACGGCAACTCCCGTTCCTATACCGACCATGACGGCTATAGGATACCTGGCAACCCAAGCTATCTTCTTGAAGTACCTCGTATAGAGCAGCACGCCCAGCAGGATGGGAATGATCCATATAAGCTGGCCTTCCTCCTGCATTGGCTTTGCCGCTGTGTCTCTGATGTTGCCCCATGCCACTACCACTGCGTGGCCGGCACTGATCCCTACGTACAAGTGTTCAGCCGAACGGTATAGGGGATTCTCTTTCCACACGTGGCTTATTATAGCGAGAGTAACTAAGCCCGCTACCCAAATGCCAAAATCTAGACTCATGAACGCCCTCCCCTTCCTGCATGGTGTGTCCTATCGCTCATCGATTGAGCACGAGCTTCCTTTGCTCCGAAGAAGTTGGGGATATTCCTGAAAGCAATCAGAACGATAATCAGCAAGTGAGCCAACGACTGAGCATCCATCGCCGCCACGGCCTGGCCGCGTTTCTGCACCAGGATTTCGCACTCGGCCGCACCGGGAAGGCCGCCCAGTATTCCTTCGATCTGGCCTGCCTGTACATACGGTGCCACCTGGGTAATCGCTACTGCAGGTACGCCGGCGATAATCCTGGTCTTGTAAGTGCCGTATACCTGGCGGACATAGTCCTCAGGACCAGGCTGTCCAGGTGCGATGGTGATGATCATGTCGATATCCCCGGCAGTCTTGATACCCTGCATAATAGGGAAAGACGAACTGGGCTTGCCTGAATAATCGGTGCTGAAGGTTCCGGGAATGTCTGTGGCGAAAGCCGCAACTGCCGCTTGTCCGCCCGCCCTGTAACCGAGATTGACATAGTCTACGCCGTATTCCTTCTCAGCCCAACTGGTGTTGGCAAATGCCTTGGTAGCCATCTCAGGACCCTGAACCTGGAACGAGATGCCTATCACCTTTACCTGCTTTTCGGCAAGGTGTTCCAGGATAGCCAGGGCTTGAGGCTCCATTTCAGCGGCGTTGCCCGGTGAGTAGTCGAAACCGAACACCACAACTGAACCGGGAGCCAGGCTGTCTATCGCCTGGAAAGACTTGCTTACCTCTTCGCTTATTGGAATAGGTATTCCAATAGGCTTCAAGAGGGGACCTGCTAACACAACCACCAGAATTACATATATCCATGCTTTCGGTATCGATTGCAAGCGTTCCATTTGCACCCCTCCTCCTCAGTCATGAAGCCCCAGATAGGTTCTATCCAATCCCAGGAACATCTTGACTGCACTGGATACCACACCGAGAGCGGCGCCCATCACGATGGCGCGCATACCTGCGGTGTTGGGTATGGCTTGTATCCAGTCAGCAGCTTTGGGAAAGATATCTGAAATGACGGAACCGATAGGGGCTTTACCTAGCATAACGATAACTGCAGTGATCAAGAGCACCCAGCTTTCGAGGCTCTTGGCTGAAAAGGATCTGTAAGCCGCAGTGACAATGTAGAACGCAATCGACGCGTACATTGTGGCTGAGGCAGGAGAAAGAATGTTGTTAAACAGAAAACTGTACGTCGGGTTATCTGTCCCGGATGCTATTCCGAGAACCATAACTACCAGCATCGAACCAAGCAACAAGACGCTGTAGAAAGCTTCAGGCTCACGCCTGGAAACGGCTACAGTGTGCCGCCGCAACAGGTTAACAGCACCGAGACCCATGGCGAACGCAGCTATGACGATACCCCATGACCTTAAGACCAAGCCCGATGACTTAATCCACTGTACCGACGGAGCGTCAGCCACGAAGAAGTCCAGTATGATCAACAGCGCGATCACTGTCATTATCAGCACAGGTAGATACGTCTTCAAATTACTTCACCTCCGAATGTTGACTAGAGTCTACTTCGTAATCAGCTGCAGAATTGCTTCGCTTCCGAAAGCCAGAAAAATGGAACCTACACCCATCAGCGCGATCACAACTGCCTTGGCGATGTCTTGTCCCTTCACAACCGCCAGTTCAACGGGGTTCTGTGACAGGTAAGCGCTGGCCGCGTAGATTTCCTCACCGATGAGACAGTAGTCAGATGCCACGACCAAGAAGGGCAACTGAGCCACTGTGGCAGAACCGGTAACCTGGATGCCGCCTGTCTGGGCGCCTGCTTCCGTAAGCAAGAGCGCTTCCGCCAACCATGATCCAATCATGATGTTGGCAGCTACCTGTTCGCGGTGCATGATGCCTACGGCAGCGGCAGCGTATGCGAACTGTTCCGCACCGATAAAACGGACCATTTCGCCTCTGTACCGGTCCGGCTTGCCTTCTTCCAGAAAACTCTGCTTAACGACCTCTTCCGCAACCACATAAACGTCAGGTTTCATAATGGTAGTCACCAGGTCAGTGTCATACCTGGCACACAGTTTCGCAACGTAAGACAGCACCGAGAGTCCTGCCAGAGTCTGAGCTGAACGCTCGTGGGTAAGTTCTATGATGCCGGGGCTGAAGTGGACAGGGCGTCCTACCTCTGTAGCCCTTCCCACTGCTTCTTCAATGGCATCCAGTGCGGGCAGCCTTCGGATTTGCGGTACGTTACCTCTTCTCGCTTGACGAATGCAGCACACGAACAGAACAAGCAATAAGAAGAGTGATGCAAAGGAGAATTGTTTGCCTAGTTCTATCAACACGTACACCTCCTGGGATGCTCGAACGTTTGACCGGCTCTACAGCAACGAGAACTCTTGTCACGCTCCAGATCCTGCCTTATATTCACGTTTTACCGCCCCCTCCTCATTACTGAGCAACATGCCCAACAATGAGTATTCTAGATCCGTCTGTGAAGTCCTTCATAAATGAGTCGTTGATATGAGCATATTTTTCCCAAACTGATGTCCGACTGCAGTCTCTATTGTACAATAAGCACAAGGGACAAACCCATGTCAGTTTAGCCCTAAACTGCTGCTAGACGCATGAATCGCTTGTTATTGCCGCGTATGGTACTAGTTTCTCTGTGTGATTGCCCCACCGACTGATCTCCTTACCAACTGCTTTACCTGTGGGAACTGTGTCAGGGGATTGGCAGACTTCCCTGGATGGTCTACCATGGTTGTGAGCAACGTAGCGGAGGTGCACAATGACTGGAACAAGCGGTTCAGGGACTGACGGAAGAGGATACTGCACTGAGATCATGAACAGAGAAGGACTGAGTGTTCACAGGTTGACGCTCCCGGCACCTGCGCCTGGTTTTGCCAACTTCATCACCCCGTGGGTGCTTCAAACCAAGCGCACTACCTTACTCCTAGACCCAGGCCCTTCTTCTACAATCCCTTACCTCGTGGAACTCCTGGAGGAGCAGGGAGTGGACGTTATAGACTTTGTGCTCCTCACCCATGTACATATTGATCATTCAGGCGGCATAGGAGATCTCATATCCCTTTTTCCAGGGGCCAAGGTAATAAGTCATCCCAGGTCGTTCAAGCATCTCATTGACCCCGGCAAGCTTTGGGCGGGGAGTCTTGAGGTTCTCGGCGACTTAGCCAATCGGTACGGACCTATCAGACCCATTCCTGAGAAGGCATTGTTGCAAACTTCCCCAGGAATTGTCCCTGGATTGAGTGTAATTGATACGCCTGGACACTCTTCCCACCATCAATCCTATCTCTATACTGATCGGGGCACCAAATTGTTGTTTGCCGGGGAAGCTGCAGGCGTGTACCTGGGTGATAACTACATCAGGCCGGCCACTCCGCCCCGGTTCTTCTTTGACGTGGCATATGAATCCCTTCAGAAGCTGATTTCCCTTGAACCTACCATCATATGTTACGGGCATTATGGGTTTACCGATGATCCCACATGGCTTGAGAAGGCCGCCCTGCAAATGGTGCTGTGGAGACAAGTACTGGATGAAGCGATTACAGAACAACCTGATATCAACGCTGAACAAGCCTTAGTACTCTTGGAGCAACACGATCCGTACCTAAAGCGTCGCCATAGATTTGATGACCAAGTAGCGTCAAGGGAACGCTGCTTCCTTGAAAACAGCGTTCGAGGGTTCCTGCAATACCTCGTCGACGAGTGATCCACAGGGGTGTATGGCTCCTCATGGGCGAATGGAAAAAACCTCAACCAGGAACCGGAGCCCATGTCCTATGCGTACTGCATTCTTGTCGTTGGCAGTAGACAGGGGCGACCGGATTGTCGCTACACCTTCTCATCTTCTCCTGCCGCTGTCACTGCTCAAGGTGTTCTTGCAGCGCTTGGTAGACCTCCACTGCCGGACGGGCCAAGAGAAAGTCAGGACCGATGACGTACGGCGTTATTCCGCTGAAAAACGCGACAATCTTCCCGGATTGCATAACAGGACTCCCGCTCATACCGGGGCCGACCTCCACGTCATCATCAAGCAGTTGTAAAACAAGAAAATGGCCATCCTTCAACGTGGTAAACCCCATGACCTCAACCCGGATATCTCCTGTGCTCAATGTGCGGATGACCGCTTCTTCTCCAACCTTTATATCTTCTTCCCCTGCGAGTGGAATCGCCTTGCGGTCAGGTTCGGGGCATTTCACTTTCTCAATAGCCACCCCCTCTTGGACATCAGCCAACCCCCGTACTTTAGGAGACGGCCCCGCGGGCAAAGCTTCGCTGTCTTCGGTAAGATCAAGAACGTCGCCGGCTTCTAATCCGCACGAGTGAGCGGCGATAGCGCAGAGGTCATCATCAGGGACATAAAAGCACACGGTTACCCATGACCTTCTCAGTTCTATGGAGGTGCGCTGTTCAACCAGGGCCGACCATTTGAACAGTTCCCCGCCGGGAACAACTGAAACCTCCAGCGTAGGCAGAGGCTGAAGGGGCCTTTCAGAAATCATTTCGTAGGCGAACAAGTCTCCTCCAAGTGTATAAACGCACACGCCCATCATCACAACGAAGGCAAGTACCGGCACCCACCAGCGCCTGTGGAGGGTATAGGCACAATAGCAGAAGAGACCTACGAGAACTGTCAAACGGTGTCCCACTCTTAGGAACTCAAAGGGCAGCACGAACACGGCTGCAACGCACAAGAGCATCGTCACTCCAGCGGTTATCTTCTTCGCCTTAGGCGAAATCCGGCCGACCAGCCTGTCTGCTTGATCAGACATACATGATCACCCTTTGTACAAGGAAAATGCCTTCTTGCGATGGCATATTATGTTTATTGGAGCTGATTCGTCACGCTTTCGGCGGGTTCTTTTTCCATCCGGGGATTGTGCCTCCCCCACCAGGAGTCCGGCCTGGATTTGATCAGTCTACACCATCCCATGGGTCGAAGGCATTGCGGGAAGTCTTTGCTGGAGCAGTGAGTCTGATGGTGGGCGGTGAGGGACTTGAACCCCCGGCCTCTTGCATGGCAAGCAAGCGCTCTGACCAACTGAGCTAACCGCCCGCATCGCTGGAGGCGACACCCGGATTCGAACCGGGGATAAGGGTTTTGCAGACCCCTGCCTTACCACTTGGCCATGTCGCCATGTGTCTACCCTAAAGCTAAGAATGGAGCGGAAGACGGGATTTGAACCCGCGGCCCTCGCCTTGGCAAGGCGATGCTCTACCACTGAGCTACTTCCGCTCGTTAGATGGTGCCGCAGGCC
>JAAZEL010000062.1 GCA_012512325.1 Candidatus Fermentithermobacillaceae bacterium
AGCATTCCCAAAGCTGACATCCTGCTCAAACCCGACATCCGTCCCTATCACGCCCACCAGTTCTACAAGGCCAAGGAATTGATTGAGGCCGGCAGAAGGGCAGCGGAACAAGCATTGGGGTGCTGTTCAGGTAAAATAACGCCAGAATAGACCTTTTGAAGCTCCTCTTCAATCAGAGTTCATGGTACTTATAATGCTAACCACGGTACTGCCATTATCATGTCTGATTCTTGCAGGGTTTTTGTGTTTTCTTGCAGAAAGATTTTCCATGTCCATTTATCCGCGTTATCTGGCAGGTGGTTTGGTGCTTTTTGTTATTGTCCAGGTATTACACAGGTAGGTGCCCGATTGCCATGAGAATTGATGAACTTGTAAACCAGATAGCAGCCGCCAGGCTGAGATATTACCGATTGGTCTTGGTAGTTGGTCCGCCAGGAAGCGGAAAAACCAGAATTCTCAAGGAGTTATCCCAAAGCCAGGGCTACCCGTACGTTAATCTGGGTCTCACTCTGAGCCGGAAACTCCTGGAACTCCCCGACAGGACGCGAGCCCTGCGCCTATCGAGGATAGCAGATGCGATCATGGACGAAACAGGCCGCGATACGGTGATTCTCGATAATACGGAAATACTGTTTGAGCCTGTTCTCCAACAGGACCCCTTGCGGCTCCTTCAACAACTAAGCCGCGGACGAACGATTGTTGCGGCCTGGAACGGCAAGTACGACGGTAAGGCTCTGGTGTATGCTGAGCCCAGCCATCCCGAACACCGGAGATATTACGAAGTCGATGCGCTGGTTTATCGTGTCGGGCAAGCACAGCTTTCAGGAAAAGGTGGGGAAATGCCGTGAAGTACGCTGACCTCGTGCATTTTGAACCGGTGGAAACCATCATACAAATACGCCAAGCTGACGAGAAGCAAAAGGCCCGTGAGCTGGTAGAAAGCTATGTAATCTCGGACCGGATGGCCGAGCAGATTACAGACGTAGTCTTTCCCCAACTGCAATACGACCAGCCCCAAGATAACAAGGGGATTCTGATCGTAGGCAACTACGGTACCGGCAAGTCCCATCTGATGTCGGTGCTGTCAGCCATAGCCGAACACCCGGACTTGGCTGCCCGGGTACGCCATCCTGGGGTGGCCCGGAAGTCGGAAACCATCGCCGGTAAGTTCAAGGTGATTAGGACCGAGATTGGGTCCACTGTCATGTCGCTCCGGGATATCATCTGCGCCGAGTTAGAAGACCAGCTGGCTGACCTCGGGGTGCGATACCGTTTTCCCCAAGCGGACCAGGTTACCAATAACAAAGACCTTTTTGTGGAAATGATGAACGCGTTTCAGGAAGTCCACCCGGATCACGGGCTGCTCTTGGTTGTAGACGAGCTCTTGGACTACCTGCGTTCCCGAAAGGACCAAGAGCTGATCCTAGATCTAAACTTCTTGCGGGAAATCGGTGAGGTCTGCCAACTCACGCGATTTCGCTTTATGGCCGGGGTCCAGGAGGCGATTTTCGACAGCCCGCGGTTTCAGTTTGTAGCCGGCACCCTTCGCAGGGTTAAGGACCGCTTTGAGCAGATACGGATTGTGCGGGAAGACATAGCTTATGTGGTTGCCCAGCGCCTGTTGCGCAAGGATGACAGGCAGAAGGCGCTTGCCAGGGAGCACCTGCAACGTTTTACCAAGCTTTACACCAACATGGCTGAGCGCATGGAGGAATTCGTTGCCCTGTTCCCCGTTCATCCGGCATACCTCGAGACCTTTGAGAGGGTTTATGTGGCTGAGAAACGAGAGGTGCTCAAGACCATAAGCGGCACCATGAAAAAGCTCTTGGACAAGGAGGTCCCCAGGACAGAGCCTGGGCTCATAGCCTATGACTCCTACTGGGAGCGCCTGAAAGACAATCCGTCTTTCCGCACCGATCCGGACATCCGCGTGGTGATTGACAAGAGCGAGGTACTGGAAAACCGCGTCCGGCAAGCCCTTCCCAAGAAGCAGTACAAGCCCATGGCTATCCGCATCATCCACGCCTTGAGCGTTCACCGTCTCACTACGGGAGATATCTACGCTCCCATCGGTGTAACCGCTGAAGAGCTCCGGGACGACCTCTGCCTGTATCTGCCTTTGCCGGAACAGGATGCCGAGTTTCTCAGGACCACCGTGGAAACCGTTCTCCATGAGGTTTTCAGAACCGTGAGCGGACAGTTCATATCCTTCAACCGGGAAAACGGCCAGTACTACCTTGACCTGAAGAAAGACATCGACTTCGATGCGCAGATCGAACAGAAAGCCGAAACCCTCACGCCGAGCCGACTGGACCGCTATTACTTCAGGGCCCTTGCCCGGGCCATGGAGTGCCCCGATGTCACATACGTCCCCAACTTCCAGATCTGGGAGCATGAGATCGAGTGGCTCGAGACAAAAGCAACCCGGTTAGGGTACTTGTTCTTCGGGGCGCCCAACGAGCGTTCCACCGCCCATCCGCCCAGGGATTTCTACCTGTACTTCCTGCAGCCCCTTGAGCCGACGGCTTTCGAGGACGAGCAGAAGCCAGACGAAGTGTTTTTCCGCTTGGCGCACAGGGACGAGGAGTTCGACACCGCCCTGAAGTTCTTCGCCGGTGCGTCGGAGATGGCCGTCACGGCTTCCAAAGGCACGCGGCAGGTTTATGAAAGCAAGGCCAGCGAGCACCTTAAGAAGATGGTGGAATGGCTGCGCAACAACATGACCGCGGCCTATGAAGTCACCTACCGGGGAACCACCAAGAAATTCGTGGAGTGGGTCACCCATCGTGTGCCTCCCCATGCATCCGTTCGGGAACTGGTGAACACTGTGGGCTCCATTTGTCTTGCCCCCCACTTCCGGGAGCTGGCACCCGAGTATCCGGTGTTCTCCATCCTGGTTACAGTCAAGAACCGGCCCCAGGCAGCCCAGGAGGCCATCAAGTGGATCCTCGGCCCCGTAAAGAACAAACAAGGAGCCGCTGTGCTCGACGCCCTGGAACTTCTGGACGGGGATAAGTTGAGGCCCCAGAACTCCCGTTACGCCAAGCATATCCTGGGACTGTTGGACAGGAAGGGCCAGGGTCAGGTTCTAAATCGAAACGAAGTAATCGGGGACTTCCGTGGTGTGGAGTTCGAGTCCCGTTTCAGGTTGGAGCCGGAATGGGTAGTCGTTATCCTGGCCGCCCTGGTTTACAGCGGAGACGTGACTTTGAGCCTGCCGGGGAAAAAGATCGACGCTTCCAACATCGATGAGCTGGGCAGGCTTTCCATGGAAGGCCTTATTATGTTCAAGCACATCGAGCGTCCCAAGGATCTTCCCCTCAATGCCCTGCAAGCTCTGTTCGAGTTCTTGGGGTTGCCCCCCGGCCTTATCGTCAATCAGTCCGCCCGTGAAGACGGGGTAAAACAGCTTCAGGATACGGCGGGCAAGCTCCTGGAACGCACCCTCCGGGCCCAGCAGGCCATCCAGCAAGAACTGTCGTTGTGGGACATTTCCCTTTTCGACGAGAAACAGAAGACGGCTTTGAGAGACAAGCTGAGTAAGCTCAAGGAGTTCTTGGAATCCCTCAGAGTGTTCAACACTCCGGGGAAGCTCAAGAACTTCAGCTACTCAGAGGGGGATATAAACAAGCATAAAGAGGGCTTGAGCACCCTCAACAAGGTGGAGGATCTGGCCGGATTGGCCAACGAGATTCAGCCCTTCCTCTCCTACCTGGGCACTGCTGAAGCAGTTTTCTCAGCCGATGCCGATTGGACGGTGAAGGCCCGGCACAGGCGTGAGGAGCTCAAACAAAAGCTGTCCGGGCTCGACGATGGATCCGCCCATGCCCTGCGCCGGGAACTGGTACAGATACTCTCAGAGCTCAAGAAGTCCTACATGGAAGCTTACCTTGAGGCTCATACAAAGGCCAGGTTGAACGCATCTTTGGACAGGAAAAAAACCCGCCTCCTCAAGAGTGAGAAGTTAGGCAAACTCACCCAGTTGGCCGGCATCGATCTGATGCCCAGGGCCCAGCTGACTGAGTTCCAGAACCGGCTGGCGGGCCTGAAAACATGCTTCAGCCTTACCAAGGAAGATCTGGAGAAGAAGCCTGTCTGTCCTTATTGCGACTACCGTCCGGCCCAGGAGCAGAACAAGGTCTCGGCTGAAGCAATGCTCAATCAGCTGGAAGTAGACCTGGAACGGCTCTATGAGGATTGGGAGAAGACCCTCATCGCCAACCTGGAAGACCCCACGGTGAAAGAGAACATCCAGCTCTTGAGGGCGGAACAGCAGGAAACACTGGAGCAGGTTGTGAGAGAAAGGCAGCTGCCCTACCCTATAGAGACTTCTTTCTTGAAGAGCGTTCAGGAAGTGCTGTCTGGCATGGAAAAGGTCCCGGTTACCACAGACGGCCTCAAAGCAGCTCTTGCCGAAGGCGGTACGCCCTGCACAGTCTCTGAGTTCAAGCAGCGCTTTGACGAGTACGTTCAGTCGCTTACGCGGGGCAAGGATCCAAAGAAGGTGAGGATTGTTTTGGAATAGATGGAGAACTGCCTGAACCAAGGGAGCATACTTGACTCAATATCCCTGGAGGTGTAGGAAGGTGAACCATAGAAGGCAGCTCGGTGAACAAGAACAACTGTTTGCAAGCATACCGGAAGGCAACAAAGAAACGGGTCAAAGGCAACACGATCCATCCGTTCGGCTTACCAAGGAACACCTTGACCGGGTGAGACACATCGAAGGCTTTCCCATTGCCAAAGATGAAGATATCATCAAGCTTTCCGACCCACCCTACTACACGGCTTGCCCTAATCCGTTCATATGGGATTTCATCAAGGAGCATGGGAAACCTTACGACTCCGAGGACGACAGTTACCGAAGGCAGCCCTTTGCGGCGGATGTATCCGAAGGCAAGAACGATCCCATCTACAACGCCCATTCGTACCACACGAAAGTACCCCACAAGGCGATTATACGCTACATCCTTCACTACACCGAGCCGGGAGACATCGTGTTCGACGGTTTCTGCGGCACAGGCATGACCGGGGTAGCGGCAAGCCTCTGCGGCGACCGCAAGACCGTGGAATCCTTGGGTTACCGGGTGCTTAAGGACGGCACCATTCTCGATGAAGAAGGCCGACCCTTCTCCAAGCTTGGAGCGCGCAAGGCCGTCTTGATTGACCTCTCCCCTGCTGCCACCTTCATCGCTTACAACTACAACACCCCGGCTGATGTCAGGGAGTTCGAGCGCGAAGCCAATCGCATCCTGAAAGAAGTTGAAAAAGAATGCGGCTGGATGTACCAAACGCAGCACGTTGTAGAAGGCAAGGTGCAGAAAGATGCTAAGGGCAACCCCATCATGGGAAGGATCAACTACACTGTGTGGTCTGATGTATTTGTCTGCCCGGGCTGTTCCGGCGAATTGGTCTTCTGGGAAGTGGCAGTAGATAGAGAAGAAGGAGAAGTCCGAAGGGAGTTTTCGTGCCCCCACTGCGGAGCGAGCCTTACTAAACGAGCTCTGGAAAGGGCTACGGAGAGGGTGTATGACAGGGACATCGGTGAATTTATCACCCGCGCTCGACAGGTACCGGTACTCATCAACTATACCGTGGGTAAACGGAGGTTTGAGAAAACGCCAGATGAGTGCGATCTTGAGCTGATTCGCAAGATTGAGGAGAGCGAGA
>JAAZEL010000063.1 GCA_012512325.1 Candidatus Fermentithermobacillaceae bacterium
GACCTGTGCAATAATGGCCCATGTTATCCGAGAATCAGGAGTAATAAGTTCTTCTGGAATTCCATTAAAGACGCTTCCTTACAATAGTTCTCACCGGCCAGCAGGGATCGCCGGGAGCTGCCTGAGTTGGCGCCGGGTCTCACCGCCGAAGACGTTGGCAACGCCTACATGAGCGGCGACCCTAACACCTACGCAACGGCAGAAGTTACCGCAACGTCACTGACTTGCTATCTGACAATTAGCTTTCCGTTTCCAGTCTCCTTAAGAGGTATCGATGTGCGTGTGGATGGGCGACAATCACATCTTGTGAATGACCAAGAGCGAGCATACCCGCCTATTCCTCCGCGAACACTCTCTGGAGGTCATCCCAAACAAAAAACCCCGAAGACTCATCTCGGGGCATCTTGACTGGGATGAAGAGCGTCGTTGCCTCGTCTACTTGAGTTATGTTCGGATTCCGATACGGTTCAATGATCCGAAAACTATCGGGATCGCTGTGGAGGCGGAACCGCTGCCCAAGAAACCGCCACGTCTCCGTTAGTTCGTCAACATACCACCACCATCGAGAACGCGGCACGTTGTACTTCTCACGATACTTCTTGGGGTCCCGACTTAGATAGCTGCATACCTCCTTGGCATACTTCCTAAGACGCTCATCGGCACGCTGCAAACGAGCCAGTTCGGTTTCTGACAACAGTGCCTTGTGATCCTCGATAACATCTCGACCATCGAGGATGTTGTCCATCTCGCCGTGAGGGTTCACATTATCGGGCAGCCACGAGACTTCTCGCTCGTAAGACTCAAGCATCCATAGCACCTCATCTCGTTTCACTGCCCTCACCTCTTCGATGGTCGAATCTCAACGAAATCGTTCTGAGACGCAAAATATCTTCTACCGGTCTTTATATGCCAAAAGCCAACACGCTGATCCTTGTCTATACTGTACACAAGACCCACCTTTTTGAAAAGCTTACCAAGATATTGAATTCGTTCTGCATAGAATGCCAGCTGCGGACCTACCGTCCTGTGCACATAGTAGAACACGCCTGATCTAGGATCTTGGATTACCATCTCCTGCAATTCATTAAACTGTGACATTGTTAGCTCAATGCCGGTGTCGCGCGCCCAGTCTCTGTGATGCTTTTGATACTCTTGCTTAAGAGCTTTCTCATCCGCCCAATCAGAGTTCAAGACGACTTCAATAATCTGCTCAATTGGATACTTGTTCTTTATCACATCGGGGTGCACACGTGCACCGGGACCTCCAGGAAACCACAGTCTTTCGTTAGCTCTGCCTTCTGCAGCCTCTATCTCCGCATCCAGGTCTATGTAGAGCCTGTAGGCATGGCGGCAGTTTGGGTGAAATAACCCATCAGCCTTCGCTTCCTCAAGAGTCGGATACCCAGGAGTCTTCCCTGTAAGGCTCAGTATTCTTCCCTGCCACGGTGCACACTTCTCACAGCTTCCTGGGTGACTGCTCACTCGAACCAGATCGTAACCGTGTTCCAAGAGACGGTTCGCAGTACCAGTTAGGTGCGCTTCCATGGTTGTCGTCCTGGCCACCATTTCAGCGTAGGTCTTCATATTCCATTCGCGACCAACCTTGTCACGGAACCCAGTGATACCGTCAACTCTGAGGCGGTCTCTGAAGTCCCGGGCAACCTGCTGCCAAGACTTGTATCCGATGATGCTCTGTCTGGTAGCCTCCAGGGCATACTGCCGATAAAGGTCCTCGCTACGACGGCCTATAACCTGCCTGACTGACTCTAGCCTCTCGAACGTATTGTCAGTAAGAATCTTGACCGCCTGTTGATGGATCCCACCGAAACCAGCTATTGTCTTCCCGACCATTTCATCGGCATACTTAGCGCTCTCAACATACACCCGAGGAATGGCCTGCTCGCACCACTGACGGTTGCCCTCCAGCAGGTCTTCTAATATTGCCTGGATATTATCGAGCAGCGACCGCAGATAACGGAGGTCGTTTCCCCGGCTCATGGCCCGATCCAGCAGAATAAGAATCTCACGTTCGGCCGCCATATAAAGCCGGGCAAGCCTGTTAGCCTCAGATTCGCTCAGGCGAATCAAGTCGCTTGGCTTTCGACTCATGGTTGTTCACCTTCTGCCGGTAAGGTCACCATGGGCCTGGTAACCTCGGGCATCAAGGTTGAATCTCCACGTTGTCCTGACGCCGGCTTTGACCTGAGGCGGCTCACCCAAAAGCAGATCTGCAAAGAGCGTAGACAAGCGTTTCGGCCAGTTGAGGATGATCTCGAGGGATGCTTGCATATCATCCCTGAGTAGCCTGACCCAGTTCTTGAACACCTTATCATGGCGACCTTCAAACAGGTCGCGATTTTGCTTATACAATGTCAGCCGCTCTACCTCTGAAGGTGGCGGCCAGGGTTGGCCTATATTGAGAAAATCAAGCGATGTAAGCATGACCTGGTTACCAGCCTTTCGGTTTGTCTACAACGCCTCGATACCTCCTACCGGCTATTACGATGCCAGCGCAACTTGTCATGTCGACCTGGTCGTCGTGTTGACCGTTGGGGAAGTAAAGAAGCTCAGTCTCATACTCGCCTAGCCACGGCGCGTTGCGCAGGAAGTACACCGTGCCAGATTCCATCCTGGCCATGACAGGCAGTGCCCGGATGACCTTGTCGTTTTCAGCCTTAAGCTCTATCACGGGCAACCCCGACCGTCGCAAAGCCTCGCAAAGGCTGTGGATGTGTTTCCGCGAACAATCACGCACATAAAAATACAGGGCTTCCCTGTGCCAC
>JAAZEL010000064.1 GCA_012512325.1 Candidatus Fermentithermobacillaceae bacterium
CCCGCGCACTGTCTTAATCAAAGCAGGGTTTTGCGGGTCGTCTTCGATTTTTTCCCTCAGGCGCTTGATGTACACTGTGAGGGTGTTATCGTTTACGAACTCACCGCTTATGTCCCAGATTTCCTCAAGGAGCCTGTTCCTGGTAAGGAGATGTCCCTTGTTTTGAGCGAGAACGAGCAAGAGCCTATATTCCAGGGCGGTGAGGGTAATTTCCTCGCCGTTTTTGAGCACCCGGGCTTGTTTTGTGTAGATGGTGAGGTTGCGGATGGTGATCCTGTCGTCATCCCGGCTGGCGCTGCCTGCGCGCCGGAGCACAGAACGCACTCTGGACAGCACTTCCCTCAATCTAAAGGGCTTTCTGACGTAATCGTCAGCCCCCATGTCAAGCCCGGCCACAACGTTTGCCTCGTCATCCAACACGGTGAGGAAGATCACAGGAATATCAGATGAGGCTCTCAGGGTGCGGCAAAGGTGGTAGCCGTTGCCGTCGGGCAGAGTGATATCGAGAATCGCCAGGTCAAACTCGTTGTCCTGGATTTCCTTCAATGCCGACGCCTTGTCATGGCATACTGTGACCCTGTATCCTTCCTGCTCCAAGGCATAAGCCAGCCCAAGTGCTATGCTTTTGTCGTCTTCAACCAAAAGGATACGCTGTCCGGTTCTCATCCTAGACCTCCTTTCTCCGTATTCTCTATACGTGATAACAGGGGGGAGGTTCAAGATAGGCGGCTGGGATTTGTGGCTTTGAGCTTGAGTTTCCCTTTATGTTCCAAGAAGATTCGCGGAAATATGAAAGAGAAAGGTTACTAAATAGGAATCGGTATCGATGTTTCCCGCTAATGACCCCAACATACGAGAGAACGGAGGTAATCCAAGTGACAAAAGTCGACGAACTCTACAGGTGCAGCCTGTGCGGTAACGTTGTCAGGGTAGTCAAGGCGGGCTTCGGCAAACTGGTGTGTTGCGGAGAGCCCATGGACCTCATCACCGAAGACGAATTGGAGAGAGAGGAATAAGGTGTAACCTAACCGTCCGTCGAGTTAGCGGTGTCAAGTGTTCTATGAGCGAACAACCTAGGAGCGGACGTCCTAGGAGCCAAGTGTGCTATGTGCAGTAACTGAAGGCTACATAGCGTGGAACAAGGTCTAGGAAGCGAATGTCCGAGAGGCCTTCGTCCAATGGGACGCAGGCCTCTTTACATATTGGACTGTTGGATTTAGTCTCAAAGCCTGCTGTGTTCATTTATTGCAGTAAAGTACACCGGAGAGCAAGATGCCGCCGGCTATCAAGATTTATCCGGAGACCAAGATCTATCCAGGGCGTAAGATGCTTTTGGGGATCAAGCGCATTTGAGCACGAAGGTCCTCGCAAAGGTCAAGATGCATTAGAACTCTAGATGCTTCCGCACCGGACGCAGCCAGGGTTTCTGTTGCAGGAACTTCACAAGCGCATGTTTGAGCACAGGCTTCCAGGTCTTAGCGTTCGACAACGGTTGTTTGTTCACCACTATGTAGCATCGGCGAGGCGGCGGCCCATCTTCAATATCGTAGAACCTTATGGAGGCGTTATCACCATGGGTCCTGGCCACGGATTCAGGGACGAGGGCCCAGTAGTCTCCTGTGAGGATGAACTGGAACACCAGTGAAAGGGTGTCCACGTTCAGAAGACGGGATGATGTCCTTCCGAACCAATGTTCGCGCCACATCAGGTATTCATGGCCCCAAGGGATGTATATCTCCTTCTGGGGCGCAAGATCGTGCGGATGCAGAGGTTCGTGATGGGAGCAATAAGCTGCGTTACGGACAATACACATTCGCTCCTCAAACAGAGGGATTGCAGATGTGTCCTCAGTTCTCATTTTCTGAACGGCAAACCCGACGTCGATGTCTCTCTTCGCCACGAGGTTATATATGTCAAGTGATTGATAGGTCCGTATCACCACGTTGAACGGAGGATCTTGCTCAGCCAAAGCCCGAAAGAAATCAGGTAAGACGTAAGAGTTCAGGCTGTCGACGCTGGCGATTCTGAGGTCAAACCGGTCAAGCTCAGTCTGACACCTTTGCGCTTCCTCCCAGAGGCGGTGCCACCTCTCTGCCAAATGGAGAAAACGATGTCCCGCCGGTGTGAGTTCTGCGGTGCGAACTCCCCTGGTGCGGACGAACAGTTTTGTACCCAACTTTGACTCGAGTGACTTCAGGCGATAACTCAGGGCGGGTTGTGAGACGTGTAACCGCTTTGCCGCTTCATTTATGCTCCCTGTGGTTACGATCGCCACAAAGGCTTCGATTTCTGCATGATTCATGTTTACCTCCGGTATCCAATGGGTTATAATAAATATTTATTCGTTGTTATTGTACGATCAAACAATTGATTAGGCAAGGCCCCCTGAATCCGCTATCATTTATGGAGAGACCAGCCTGTTCCGTATGCAGAGCCCGTCTCTGGAGTCGTCGGTAATGCTCTGACCTGGCGTTTATGAAGGAGGGGGATGGAGGACATATGACGTACAAAGAGAGCATATTAGGCCAGGTGATGGTTGGGGACGACAAGGGCCGGTTTTCTGCATTCTTTCTATGACATCCTTGCTATAAGGGCTATAAGAAGTAGTTATGTCCTGATATGGGATGGGTTCGATTGAGTCCGGAGGCAGACGACAGCCAGAGCAATCGGAATTATCCTCGTGATTGAGAGCACCTTAACGGCCACTTCTTGCAAGTGGCTCGTTCAACAGGTCTAGCTTGACTAAGGAGTGTCGGTTGTGGAGAAAAAGCGGATGAAACCTGGCGCGTTCATACGACGATATGGGCGCATCATTGTATCCGGAACCGTACTTCTCATCATCGTTCTCATAGCAATTTTCGCCGACAAGATAGCGACTCACGACCCGTATAAGATTGATGTCCGTAACGCCAAACAATGGCCCAGTTCTGAGCATCTCATGGGAACGGATATTTACGGGCGCGATATTTTCTCCCGGGTGATCTACGGTACCCGCGTATCGCTCATAGTCTCGATTGCCGTTCAGTCGACAGCTATAGTTGTAGGTACGGTTATAGGCTTGCTGGCGGGGTATTACAGAAAAGTAGACAAGGTTGTAATGCGCATTATGGAAGGCCTAAACGCCATGCCGATGCTGCTGCTTTCCATTTTGCTTGTGTCTGTCCTGGGGCCCGGCATGGATAAGATCATAGCTTCCATTGCCGTCGTAAACCTGCCAGGGATTGCTCGTTTGGTGAGAAGCCAGGTGCTGTCCATCAAGGAACGGGAGTTTATCGAAAGCGCCAGGGCTACAGGCGCCTCAGACTTGAGGATCATGTTCAAGTACATCCTACCTTTGTGCATATCGCCGCTGTTGATACGGTTCACGGGTGGGTTGGCATCTACTACGCTTACCCAGGCTTCCCTTAGCTTCTTGGGTGTCGGTATCGACCCGAGGATCCCCAACTGGGGAGGAATAATCAGTGAAGGCAAGACGTTGATCATTACCCATCCGTACCAGTGTGCTTATCCCGGCTTCGC
>JAAZEL010000004.1 GCA_012512325.1 Candidatus Fermentithermobacillaceae bacterium
CGGATTTATGTGCTCGAAGTTCGGGATTTTGGACTTGTCGAGTTTTTGCGCCAGCCCGCGTTCGATGACCGTTTGGATGATGTAATCATCTGCGATGATAAGATCATAATCCCCGCCTTGGGCTGCTTCGAGTTTAGCAAGCATGGTCTCGTTCGAGTCGAAGTTGTTGTAGTTGATGGCGATACCCGTCTCAGCAGTGAACTCATCGAGCACGTCCTGTGGGAACATGCCTTCCCAGGTAAACAGGTTCAAAGTCTCTTTCTTGCCTTCGGTGCCCTTGGGGCCGCAGCCTACGAGCACGCTAGCCAACAGGGTCAACACTAAGGCGATTCTCAGAAGGTTTTTCATGTGTTTCCCTCCTACCTGTCGTTATTGGGCTTTTCCTGCTGACCCATGAGGACAGCAGAAGCACAACCAGAGTAATCACGAACATCAGTGTACACAATGCGTTGGTTTTGGGCGTCACTCCGGTCTTAAGCTGAGTGTATATTTTCAACGGAAGTGTATTCGTAGTCACTCCGGTTACAAAAACACTAATTACCACATCATCGAGGCTCATTGCAAAGGAAAGCAGCATTCCCGAGACGATGGCCGGCATGATGAGGGGCAGTGTGATGTCGAAAAACACGTTCCATTCGGTGGCTCCAAGGCCCCTTGCGGCCTCTGCGTAGCTCTTGGGGATGCCCACCAGCCTTGCCTTCACCAGCATATAGATATACGGGATGCAGAAGGAAGTATGCGCGATGGTCAGGGTTACCATGCCGAAGGGCAGCCTGAGCAGCGTGAAAAACGCCAGGAACACCATGCCTAGGATGATCTCTGGGATCATGATAGGCAGCGTGGAGATGTATTCGATAAGGCCTTTGGTGATAAGCTTGGCTTTAGGCATCCCGACTGCTGCCAGGGTCCCGATGATTGCAGCCAGAAAGCTGCTTACGGTGGCCAGGATGAGGCTGTTTATCGCTGCGTCCAGCATGGACCTGTCTCTGAACAGCTCCTCATACCACTTGAGGGAAAACCCTGCCCAGACCGAACTGATCTTGCTCTCGTTGAAGGAGTAGATGATGACCAGCACGATGGGTACATACATCAAGACGATCATAAGGCCAAGATAAACGTTGGCAATAGTCCGGTTTTTCAACACCTTGCTGTCTGCGGTCTTGGTCATAGCAGGCCCTCCAACTCCTTCACTCCCGATATCCTCCTGTAGAATGCAATCATCAGGCTGGTCAGGACCATCAGCACAACCGAGAGGGCAGCCGCAAACGGCCAGTTGCGTGCCTTCATGAGTTGTTCGTGAATGAGGTTGCCCACAAGCACTACCTTGTTGCCGCCCAGGATGTCTGCAATGAAGAACAAGCCCATTGAAGGGATGAACGTAAGCACAACACCTGACAGGAGCCCGGGCAAGGTCAGCCTGAACGAGACGGTCCAAAACGCCTGAAAGGGGGTGGCACCCAAGTCCCGTGCGGCTTCAACCAGCTGCCAGTCCAGCTTCTCGGCGCTTGAGTAGACTGCAAAGATCATGAAGGGAACCAGGGCGTAAACCATCCCTACGGCTACGGCAGGGTATGTATAGAGTACCTTGAGAGGCGCATCGGTGATCCCAAGCCACATCAGCAACCGGTCCAGAGTGCCGTTAGCCCGGAAAATGATGATCCAACCGTAAAGACGTATAAGGGAGCTGGTCCAAAACGGGATCATCAAGAGCAGCATAACCCGCTGTTTCCACTTGGCGTTGAGCTTGGCCATGAAATACCCGAAGGGATACCCGGTCAACGTGACCAACAAGGTGGTGATCCCGGCCAGTTTGAGGGATTCCCAGAAGGTCTTGAGATACACAGGCTCGAGGATCTTAAGGTAGTTCTCAACGGTAAACTCGTGGATGATCCCCCAGATCTCAGCACGCTTGAGGAAGCTCAAAACGAGCATGTAGATAAGCGGTCCTGCTACGAACAGCAGCGTAAACGCATAGAGAGGCGTTACGGTCAGGGTGGCCGCGTCTATCCTCCGCTTTGTCCTTTTCGTCCTCGGGGCTTCGGCCGCTGCCTTTGGGCCGGTTCGAACGCTTTGGGTAGTTTCTTCCCCCGGCATATGCCGACCGTCCGGGTCCTCTTTGCCGCTGAGGCCCGCGTTTCCACCGGATTTCCCGGAAATCATGGGGACGGAAGAAGGCCGCTTCATGCTGTCTCCTCCAGATCCACAAGGACGGCATTTTCAGGCTCCCAGCTGGCGATGACCCGGTCGCCCGGCGCGAATGGCAGGTCTATTCCATGGAGTTTGGAGACCATTTCGCTGCCATCGGACAACTCTAGCGTGACTTGGAGCACTCCTCCTGCGAAAGTCTTGTCTTTGACCACGGCCCTTAGCCCTGCCAGGTGCTCTAGGTGCTCACGGCGATCAATGTGCTTAGGATGATCCGGGTACTCAGGATGATGCAGGTGCTCGGGATGGTCCGGGTGCTCAGGCTGATCCGGGTACTGAGGATGGTCCGGTTGCTCAGGATGCCCCGGGCGCTCGGGATGATCCAGGTACTCAGGAGTCAATTTGACCATCTCGCCCCTGACGGCAATGGTCACTTTCTGGCCGGCCGTCACAGGTGCATCTTGTGCAGAGATATATGCAATTCCGTTGTGGTTCTCAAACCTGGCGAGCTTGCCGTTTACGCCGGTAATCGTACCTGTCAGTATGTTGGCGGAGCCGACAAACCTTGCCACGTAACTCGTCTTCGGACGGCTGTACACCTCTGCCGGCGTGCCGATTTGCTCGAACTGACCGTTGCGCATAACGGCGATCCGGTCGGACATGTTCAATGCTTCTTCCTGGTCGTGGGTGATGTAGATGAATGTAACTCCCAACCGTTTCTGCAGCCGCTTGAGTTCCATCTGCATCTGGCGCCGAAGCTGCAGGTCAAGGGCCCCTAGGGGCTCGTCCAACAGCAGGATCGCAGGCTGATTGACGATGGCCCTTGCAATGGCCACCCGTTGCTGCTGGCCGCCTGACAGCTCATTGGGCATCCGTTTCTCAAATCCCTCAAGCTGGACGAGTTCAAGCGCTTCTTCGACGGTCTTCCGTATGGTAGCCTTGTCGACGCGTCGAAGGCGCAGGCTGTAGCTGATGTTCTGCTCTACGTTCATGTGGGGGAATAGGGCGTAGTTCTGGAACACCATGTTGACGTTCCGCTTGTTGGGTTCGTCGTAAGTTACGTCCTTGCCCTCGAGAATGACCTGGCCGCTGTCGGGTATCTCCAGACCTGCGATAATGCGGAGTGTGGTAGTCTTGCCGCAACCTGACGGGCCCAGCAACGTGATGAACTCACCTCTGCGGACGCTGAGGTCAAGTCCGTCCAGGACTGTCGTATCCCCAAAGCTTTTCCTAATCTGAACCAGCTGCAGAATTATATCTGTCATGCCGAGCCTCACTTTCCTCGCCCACCGGGTCGGCCCACGGGGCGGAAAAAACCTTGCCAAAGCACCGTCTTGATAAATCTGTTTCGGCAGGTTGCCGGCATGTTGTATGCACGTTGCAACCGGAGACAGAGCAATGCCTGGGTTACTGCAATCTATTATACTGTTTTTGGTGTCGAAGTAAAACTACTTCCAGGCCGCGCCCGTCCCTTTCCTCTACAGACAAGCCCATACTCAAGTCTATATCAAAACCGCTGTCAACAAGCGGAAATGCCAACCAAACCTGAAGATCAAATCAAGATTAAATCACAATTGAAGCGACTGATCAAACAGAAATTTCCCAGTGAACCAGAAGACTGTGGGATGCCTGGTATCAATTGCTTGCTGCCTAGGATGGAGGGGGAGCTTCCCGAGATGACGGGGGCACCCATGACCATTCCGCTTCTCTAAACTTATCCAAGTACCTTTGCAGAAGCTGGACTGTCGAAGAGGTAACAACTCCGGTTGCGCTTCCCGATGGGCCCGCTGCGCCATCGAAGTGAGGGACTTAGATTTCGCCATCGGTGATGCGCCCATCCTTCGAGGGCTGTCTCTGCAGATTGAGCGGGGAGTGATTACGGCAGTCCTGGGCCGGAGCACTGGGCAAGATGTTATGGAGTACTGCCAAGCCACTGTGGATCTTGCGGAGTGTTCCGTCTCGCGTACGTTTACTGACCGGGTTGTCCCGGGTTGAAATGACTGAATCATGACGTGAAGAGGACTGCCCTTTTCAAGGGGTAGTTTTCGGGTGAGCGACGATTTAGCGGCGGTCTGTTTCTGACGGTTGGTCTTGCCGGACTTCGGGGAGGACATAACCCCTGCTAGAAGGTGGTGCCGGAGGTGGGAGTCGAACCCACACGCGGGGCTACCGCACACGATTTTGAGTCGTGCATGACTGCCAATTCCATCACTCCGGCACTGGTAATCCAATTTTAGCACGGGTTCCGGCAGTTAACAAGTGGTTGTGACGTGACCCGCCCGGGGTAGTTGATCAGCAGGGCGCGAGTTGGTGCATTGTTCGTCCGACAGGGAGAAGTATCAACAAGTAGATTCGCCCATCCCAACTTAGAGTGCAGGTCGGCACACTGTGCGCACAACTGGCACCGGGAAGTTCCACGCTCCGCGCGGTGCCAGGCTGAACAGCTTCCCGGTACTTTCTCACGGGTGTCTCGTAGTAGAATATGGTTGTGGGGACAGCGGTGTTTCACCGGGAGCCGCTGTTCCACGAGCCTCCCATCGTTGCTAAGAGGGGATGTGTTGCCATGCTGCGTATCCGCATAGGCGAGTTGAAACTTCACTTGAGGAGAGAGGCAGATGATACAGGCGTCCTCATAATCAACGCTCAAGCCGCTCTATTCCTTGATCGTGTAGCCTGCGCATACTACGAGGCGTTTTTCGATGAGTTCGGGAAATTAGCCCAGAGGCTCGGGGCCGGGCAACACACTTCCGGTGAGTCTGCATATGATTCTGCGTCAGCCAAGCGGGAGACGTCCACTGGACAACTTCCGCCTGAACAGCTTTCGCATGGACAACTCTCGCATGGGCAGCGTTCGCCTGGGCAACTCTCGCCTGGTCAATCTTCACCTGGCCAAACCTCGCCTGGACAAACCTTGCCCGGACAAGCTTTATCCGCTTTGGGTCGCCTCTTCGGGAAAACCTCCGATCCGGCATTGACCTCAACCGATATCTCCGACCCTCGGGAAGTGGGCATGGCACTGGCTCCCAAGGTGGTTCAGAGGATACGGAGGAGGTTTAGAGTGGATGCGGAACAAGCCGCCGCCGACTGGGAAAGGTTATGGGGCTCGGTGCTGGCTGTGGCTGAGGGAGGCATGTGCC
>JAAZEL010000065.1 GCA_012512325.1 Candidatus Fermentithermobacillaceae bacterium
CTTGGCGAAATTTCGGGAGTCGTTTCAAAGAAAGCTTTCTCGCTCTGATGATGCCAGCCATCATTTTAGGTGGAATCTTGCTTGGCGTGGTGACTCCGACGGAAGCAGCTGTGCTGGCTACTGTGTATGCCTTGGTTGTAGGGCTGTTTGTCAGCAAGGAACTGAAATGGGAAGACCTGCCTGGCATTTTTATCGAGTCTGCCACCACTACTGCAGTGACAATGTTCATGATCGCCGGGGCCTTTCTTTACGGTTGGATCGTCACTCGTGAGCAGGTGCCGGCTCGAGTAGCCGAGGCCTTGGCCGGTTTTTCGAGTAACCCCACCGTCATCTTAATGCTTTTCTCTGTTATTTATCTTTTCGCCGGAACTATTTTAGATCTCGGGGCAAACATCATTATCTTCGTGCCCGTGCTGTATCCCATAACCCAAATGGCAGGAATTGATCCGCTACATTTTGGGGTGGTGACTGTAGTTGCCCTGGCAATAGGACTTATCACTCCACCCGTTGGTGCTTGCTTGTTCATCGCTTGTGAAATCTCAGGTTCTACTCTCGTGGAGGCTAGCAAGGCGATGCTGCCATTTATTGTAGCCTTAATACTAGTGCTGCTGCTGATTATTGTGTTTCCGGGTATGATCACACTTATCCCCAATCTCATCATCAATTAAGGGGGACTGGCAATTGGGCAAGCTTGATTTGGATGGTCTAAGCCAAGCGGCAAGGCTGATTCGTATAGAGGTATGTCGGATGTTTGGGCGGGTCGGTCAAGGTCACTTCGGGGGCGCTTTGTCCTGTGCGGACATTGTTGCCGCTCTGTACTTCCACGAACTCCGATTGCGACCGGAAGAACCCGACTGGCCGGAACGTGACAGGTTCATCATGAGTAAGGGGCATGGTGCACCGAGTCATTATATAGCTCTTGGTGAGAAGGGCTTCTTTCCCAAGGAGTGGTGGGAACAGTACGAGAAGCTTGGAGCTGCACTGAATACACATCCAAACATGCTAAAGATTCCGGGCGTAGATTTTAGCGCCGGCTCATTGGGGCATGGGCTTTCGGTTGGTGTGGGCATGGCCTTGGCAGCTAGACAAGACAAACGCTCTTATAGAACCTACGTTCTCCTGGGGGATGGTGAATGCAACGAAGGTTCTGTATGGGAGGCTGCGATGTGTGCCGCCCACTACCACTTGGATAATTTGGTGGCCATTGTCGATAGAAACTACTTGATGGTAGATGGTTGTACGGAACAGGTCATGGGCCTTGAACCACTAGAGCAAAAATGGAATGCATTCGGTTGGTGCACTGAAGTCATTGACGGACATGACCTGGAGGCCATTCTCAATGCTTTCGATAATGCGCGAAAGCACGCGGCGGGCCCTTACGCGATTATTGCTAATACAGTCAAAGGAAAAGGCGTCAGTTTCATGGAAGGGCGGCGAGAGTGGCACGGCAACGAAATCACTCCAGAGGAATTGACACAAGCATTGCGGGAACTGGAGGGAACGGCGTGAGGACAGAATCGATTAGGGAACGCTTCGGGTTAGCTATGTTGGAACTGGGGCGAAGGTATCCCCGGGTTGTTGTCGTGACCGGTGACTTGATGTATCCTACGCAAGTCCACCATTTCGCGCAAGCATATCCCGATCGGTTTTATGATGTAGGAATAGCGGAGCAAAACATGATTGGTGTGGCCGCCGGGATGGCCACATGCGGAAAAATCCCCTTTGTTTGCAGCTATGCTAATTTTACCGCTCTGCGGGCCTGTGAGCAGATCCGGAATGATATTTGTTATACCAACTTGAATGTTAAGATTGCTGGACTGAGCAGTGGGCTAACCTACGGTGTTGGAGGACCTACGCATCAATCTTATGAAGACCTTGCGACGATGCGTAGTATGGCTAATATGACGGTGGTTGTGCCTGCAGATGCTAATGCTGCGGAGGCCGCAGTTTTTGCAGCTTATGAACATGATGGTCCGGTTTTCCTACGGTTAGGGCGTGGACCAGAGCCTGTTGTGTATGATAGAGACGCTTCATTCACTATTGGTCGTGCATGTCAACTCAGGGAAGGGCAGGATGTATCCATTATCGCTAATGGGCCGATGGTTTACGAAGCCCTTAGTGCAGCCGAGCATTTGGAAAAGGCTGGGATTGATTGCCGAGTTTATGACATGCACACGCTAAAGCCTTTGGATCTAGATTCTCTGCGTTCTGCGGGGCTAGAGACTAATCTGATTGTGACCGTTGAAGAACATTATATTATTGGCGGTCTTGGTAGCGCTGTATTGGAGGGTCTTAACGAATTAGGTGTCTCGACGCCGGTCATGAGAATTGGAATCCCCGATTTGTTTCCCATCATTGGGCCGACCAATGAGTTGCGAGCACACTATGGCTTGTGTGCGGACAATATCGTTAGGAATGTCAAGGCGGCCCTTTCGAGCATCTAGAACGGGAACAGCGAAAAGGATTGCGGCTGACTACATAGAATTGAATGTTCATACTGTACAGCAACAATCTTGCTACTAGATTTATTAATGATCTTGAATTGCATGGGTACAGCTGTCAACCGCCCAGAAGGAGGGGAACACGTGTTAGATTATCCCGAAAAGAGTCCAGTATTTTATCGCGACATGACAAGGGACTATCCGATCATGGACCAGGGGGATGGAGTCTACCTCTTTGATGAACAGGGGAACC
>JAAZEL010000066.1 GCA_012512325.1 Candidatus Fermentithermobacillaceae bacterium
CCCTGGAAACATATGCCTGAACCCGCTCATGGGTCCAGCCAAGGTTCCAGATGCCGCCTATGCCTGCGTGGATCACTCCGTCAGACGCTAACACGACCCAGCTGCTCTCGTCCAGCCTGAAGCGGGCTTCTTTTATCTTACGGCCGTATATGACCCTAGCTTCCCTGGGGACATGGATTATACCGCTGCCTTTCCCGATGATCGCCGGGGGGTTGTCGTATTCAGCCAAGTACGCTCTGCCGTCATCGAACACCTGGAGAATGGTGAAGGTAGAATAGGCGATTCCCCTCACTTCGCACACGGGCAGTGTGCCTGCAAGGGTTTCTATGACCTCGCTGAGATCGCATCCGTACTTAAGCATTCCCACGGTCATTTTCGCCGTCAGGGAAGACAGGATATTAGCCTTTACTCCGCTGCCCAGCCCGTCTGAGAGCACTACCACAGTGGATGATCCGTAGGAGTCTACCTCAACGGTATCGCCGGGCAGCTCTTCGTCCTTCTTGGGCAGCAGGGCTTTCCCAACGTCAATCTTCAGAGCCACTGTCTTCACCCCGTCCCATTGCAGTGCTTGTTTCGCCCTTTAGGATCTTTACCAGCTGGCTCAGGGTGCCTTTTGTCTCGGCGGTCGTTTCCCCGAGCAAGCCGGCCACCTTCTGTGCAGCCTCCATCTGTTTCAAGATCACTTGTTCGACTCTGCCGAGGGTTTCGCTTCTCAGCTGGGACAGGCGTTCCCTGTCTTGGATTTCCTTGCTCTTATCTGTGAGTATGATTACTTTGACCTGTTGGGTAGGCTCGGAGAAAATCGTAAGGTCAAACCACTTGCCGTCAAATTCCATAAGACCTCTGAATACGTCCTCGTCGTCTATCATCCGGTGCAACTGAGCTGACACTTCCGTGGGCAAAATGTGTTCGATGCTCTCCCCGATCAAATTGTGGAGAGGCTGTTTGGCCAGGACCTGGGCGAGCCTGTTCACCTCAAGGATGCGGTCATCCCGGGACACCACGAAAATGGCGCTGGGGATGGCCGACACAATCAGGTTGGCCATGGATTCGGCCCGTTGTCTCATGTAAGGGATACACATGACCGGATCGGCGAATCCCATGTAGCACGCTATTGCCTTGTCCCGACAGCTGTGGTAACCGCATGCACCGCAGTTGAGTTCGTCTTCAGGTGTATACTTGCCTGTCGCGGCAAGCATTTCCCTGATAGCTTCTTCAGGTACTTCGATGGGTTTCTGAGTCTTGTCACGGTATGTGCGCATGAGCTGGGATTCAGGCACGGCGTGATCTGCCGGTGCGCCTTTGGGCGTTGCGCTCTCAGGTTCGGCCTGCTTCCTGTCCCCTCTACGGTCGGGCCTCCTCGACTCCCAATACTCCAAGAGCTTTTGCCGCCTGGCGTAGATATTGAGTTCGCTGGCTGCTCCGGGGCCGCCTAGGCAACCCCCGCTGCATGACATGAGATCCACCAGGTCAACCGAGGCCTGTCCTGACGTAACGTAGGTAATCATCTCAATGCAGTGTTCTATTCCCGAGGCTGAAATCACTTTGGGCGAGGACACGCTGCCGGTAAACCCTGCAGCTCTCAGGATCCCGCCTTCAGTGGGGAACAGTCTTCCCAGATCAGGGTAAGGCGGGTCAAAATCAGAGGCTTCCAGGGAAGCTACATCAATGTCTTCTTCCTCAATCCATGACCAGAGTTCGAGGAAAGTGAGAGCCACGTCTACTGACAAGGCCGCATCGGGCCGGGTGCATTCCTCTTTCTTGGCTACGCACGGTCCTATGAACACAACTTTCAAGTCTGGGTCCAGGGATTTCAGGTACCTTGCATGGGCGACTGCGGGTGAAACCAAAGGAGTCAGGTAAGGGATAGCTTCAGGGTAGTGCCTTTCCACAAGGTTTACCACGGCAGGGCAGGGGCTGGTGATCAAGGGCCTCTTGCCATCCTCCAGAAGTCTGCGCTGTGCCCTCGCTACCATCTCGGCCCCGTAAGCTGTCTCTGAAACCGTTGCAAACCCCAGTTTTCTTAGGATTGTGGGCAGCTTTAGGGGATCATCCAGTGGTAACAGAGCGGCGAAGGAGGGCGCTACCGTGGCTGCCACTTTGTAACCCCGGGACAGCATGGTCTTTACCGCTCTTACGCCTGATCTCGGCTGCTTTGCGTTTTGCGGGCACACCCTTATGCATTTGCCATCGAGGATACACCTGTCTTCAATGATCTCCACGTGCATTTCAGGGCTGTTGTCTTCTTTTACAACCTTGATCGCTTTGACCGGACATTCTCTGAGGCATCTGTAGCAATCTTTGCACTTAGCCGGGGTACGTTCGATGAATCCCATGATCAACCACCTATATATGGAAGAATGTGTTCTTCAAACAGCGCCGGGACATCTTCGGGGGTTACACACGAAAACTGCCTGCCCTGGATCTTGATGGTAACGCCTGCAGTGCACTGCCCCATGCAGAAGCTGCCTTTGAGCACCGCTTTGCCGGGGCACTTGTCTTCTATGAGCTGCTGAAAAGCTTTGACTACCTCTTCGGAACCCCTCAGAAAGCAGGAACTGCCTACGCACACCTCAATTTCTACCATGGGTACCCCTCCGGAGCTTGTTGGATAAGTTCGAATTGTCAGAACGATAATGGCCTCCGGTACTTGCACTGGAATCGCGATTGATTGATACCGCAGGTGCAGGTAACCGGCAGCTACTTCTCCGGTAATTACACCAGACTCCGAAAGCGAGACTCCGAGAGCCTGGTACGACTTGGCATCGATGGTTGCTTCGTTGCAAGATGTTTTGTTACAAGATGCTCTGTTACAAGGTGCTGCGTTTTACAATGCCTCGTTGCAAGGTGCTTTACTACAATATGCTTCGTTGCGATGTGCTTTGTTGTAAGATGATTGCTGCAACATGCTGCATTGTAAGATGCTCCGTTGTAAAATGCTTCGTTTGCAAGATCCTTCATCATAAAATGCTGCGTTGTAGATGCTTCGCCAAAAATGCTTCGTTACAAGATGCGGTGAATGCACCATATAAGTTTGGTTTGAACCTGGTCCCTGTTGCTCAATGACTGGATGTTTTCATAGGTCACGTAACATGCTTCATCGTGTCCTACCGTCATGCTACGCTTGTCCGTTGTGACGTTTGCAGTGCCCGCTATCACATAGATAAAATCGTCTTGGCCGTCGCACCTATCGGAGTAGAGCATGTCTGCGGAGAATACCGCTCCGGGTTCCAAGGTAACCATGTACATTTCCATCCGCCTGTCCCTGGGTCCAGGGAATGCGAACAGTTCCAAACGTACGCCTTCCTGGCCTGTATACACGCTACGCCGTCCGTCTTTCTTTACGAGCAGCCATTCCAGGGGCGACTTGCCATCTATCAGGCTCGAAGGGTCCTCGCTGAGCGCCTTGGCTAAGCCCTTCAGGGTGGAATACGAAGGAGACACCTGGTTCCGCTCGATCTGAGATATGAGGCTGGGCGAAACTCCAACTTGTTTGGCCAGTTCTCTCATGCTTATACCTTGAGCCAGTCTGATTCTGCGAACCTTTTCCCCAATGGACATCGATAAGCCTCCTCTCATAGGATACTGGTAGTTAATAGAAAGTGAATGATCTCACTTACTTAACAGTGTACACCTAACCGGAGAATTTTGCAATCCAATTGGGGAAGGCTTACCATCAAGTGTCGGAATCGAGGGGAATGTCGTGTAAGGTTCCGGCTGCCATCCTGTGGGAATCAGGTAGGTAGTTACTCAAGAGGCAGTCTATCTTGATGTCGGGCCTGGAGTACAATTCTACGTCTATTGGCTTGCTTGCGCCCGGGCCTCCCACAATCCGCACCAACGGACGGAGGTTGGAGCGGGGATCTTGAGCCGTCACCACTGCTATGTAGCCTCCCCACAAGGAGAGGAGTGTACCTGTGGGGTACAGAGCTACTTTGCTCAAGAGGGCATCTACTGCAGCACTGTCAAACAGCACACCTTTGTGTTGTACCATGTGGTTGTAGACGGTTTCAGGGAAAATGGCCTTCCTGTGGGGCCTGTCGGCGGTCATGGCGTCATATACATCCGCCACCGCCGTGATCTTGCCGATATCTGAGATCATGTTCTCCGTTAGTCCTTTGGGGTATCCGGACCCGTCGAGCCTTTCGTGATGCTCCAGGGCTCCTCGAGCAATATACCCCCCTGTGTTGAAACATTCAGACAAGAGCTTCCAGCCTTTCTCGCAATGGGTCCTCATGAGGCCGTGCTCTTCAGCTGTGAGAGGCCCTGCTTTGTTGAGCAGGTCCAAGGGGATGAGAATCTTGCCGATGTCATGGAGCAAGGCCGCGGTTCCCAGCTCTCTGAGATCCTCTAGGCGCCATCCAAGGCAGTGGCCGATGGAGATGCTCAGAATACACACGTTGATGCTGTGGGTGTATGTATTGCCGTCATACGACTGGATTGACACGATGCCCGATGACATCCCCGAATTGGCCCATAGGTTGGCGATGATGGCATCAACCGCTTCCAACACTCGCTTGAGATCCGGGGACCGTCCTGCCAGCAGCCTATTTGCAGCTTCCTCAAGTGCGGTTTCGGTCTGGACTCGTGTCTGGTAGCTGATAGGGTGGTCCGGCACTGAGTCCGGCATGAGGGATTTTTTCACAACTACTTTGGTGTATCCTCGGGCTCTGAGGGTTTTGATCAAGCTTCTGGTGAGGCGTGTTCCTGCACCAAGCATGAGCTTGCCGCCGTCTCCATGAATAGGCATGGCGAGGTAAGCACCTATAAGCCTGTCATGCAGATCAACGATTCTCATCTATATGTACCCTCCCCGAGCAGCCAGGCGCTATTTCAAGTATCGTAAAATCCTAAGAAAGCATTAATTGCCAACCGATGCCTGAGGTTCAGGGGAGGGTATGGCTGTGTGACGCAAGAGAATCCGGTGCTCGGAGCCCCATAGCCGGGGTTGCGTTCAGGAGAATCCTTGTCCGGACTTCACACGCGGAGAGGGCTTCTCCCCAGACTACGCAAAGCGGTTCAGGAGAATCATTATCGGGACCTCACGGGCAAGTCAGGAGAAAATAGGCCTAGAGCACACCCTTTGACTTAATCACCTGTGGAGGAGTCTAACCCTTTCGTCTTCGGGAGTGCGCACTTCAAGATACCTTACAGTCAGGAGGCCAAGGGCAGTCACAATCGCAAAGGCCATATATACCTGGAAGAATCCAGGCACCGGGGCTGAGATGTCTTCAGGAACGCCGGTAAACAACTTGTCCATTGCCAGCCCAACGAGCACCATGCTTGTAGAGGCCATTATGAGCCTGATCATGTTGAAGAGCCCTGTGGCGGAGCTGGCCATTTCCTTGGGAGATGAGTTGATGGCCGCATTGAGGGAGGGTGACCACACCAGTGCCGCGCCTATACCGTCCAGGAGCAACGCTAGGGTTATGGTCGTATTGGTTGACGATGGCGTGAGCAGCCCGAGGAACACCAACCCCGCGGTACGGAGTACCAGCCCGGCTGCGACAGGCACTCTTGAACCGTAACGGTCTTCCAGCATCCCTGCGATGGGAGATACCACAAGGCGTATGAGCGCCTGGGGCATAAGCATAAGGCCTATCTTTACCGCGTCAAATCCTTTTACCGTTGACAGGTAAATGGGCATGATGAACTGCATTCCCTGAATGGCGATCAGGTGGGTGCTGCCGCAATACACTGCCGAGAGGAATGACAGGTTCGTAAACATCTTGAGTTCAACCACGGGCTCGCAGCAGTTCTGCTCGATCCTCTTGAACAAGGGCAAACACACCAAGGCGGTGGACAGCATTATCATTGCCCTGGGGGAGCCCCATCCGTCCTCGGATCCTGCTTGAAGGCCTGCGATTAGGGATACTATCATGGCTGCGAGCACGAAAGCTCCCAGGTAATCAAAATGGAAGGACGGGGGCTTGTGCCAATCAGACTCGATCAAGAGGAAGATGGCTATTCCAGACAGGACAGCAAAGGGCACGTTCATGAAGAAGATGTACTGCCATCCCAGGTATTGCACGATGAACCCGCCGACTGAAGGCCCTAACACAGAAGCCATCGACGTTGACATGCCCCAAATCCCCATCACTTTGCCGCTGTGCTCAGGGGGAAACAGGTCAGTTCCGGTTACCAGTGCGTTGTGGCCGCGGCGCCGACTGCCTGAAGGGTCCTGAAAGTGACCAGAGAGGTGAAATCCCACGCGAAGCCGCCTAAGAGAGCACCCAATGCAAATACGGCGATCCCTGCTACAAGGCACTGTCTTCGTCCGAATTTGTCACCTATCTGCCCGAATACCGGAAGCAGTACAGCATAGGCGATCTGATAGCTGTTGAACACCCAAGACAGGTTCGAGTAGTTCACATCTAGGGTTTCCTGGAGGTGGGGTGATGCCACCCTGATCATGTTGGTGTTTATCACTGTGAGGAATGAAGCAACCAGAATCGCGGAAAATGCTATGTATCTGGCTGTCTTACTCAACATTTAGCGCTCCTTATCCTGTTTCGTTGTTCCTGATTCGGTCAGGTTGTATTGCTGTTTTGTTGTGTTGAGCCCTCATTTCATCATTGTCTACCTACGGGTTTCATTAGTCAAGCCGACTTGAGCACGTCCTAAAGCGGGATCCGGTATTAGGTCGGCCTTGCTCCTTTCCACAGGTGTTCTGGACAATCAGCCAGTCTTTCGCAACCACTCTGCTGGAGTTGATGCACTTGGAGAGTGGAGTGGTGCACTCCGTGCACCATGGTTTTCGATTTTGGATTTGAATGGTGCACCAGATGTACCAAGCTTGCTGATCTCGGTTCACGATGGCGCACCACGTGTACCGTTCTTCGAGCTTGCGAGTGTCTCTGGGGCTAAAATGGCCTACCGGATGTACCAAGCTTGCGGATTGAGTATCAGAATGGTTCGCCACGTGAGCCATTGCGTCGGGTTTTCAGATGCTTCTGCGGCTGAAATGGTTCACCGGATGCACCAATCTTGACGATCTAGGCACAAAATGGTTCACGCATGTACCATTCTCGTGGGTCTACGGGTATCCGTGGGGGCCAAATGGCCCACGCGATGTACCAGTCTTGCGGATTGGGAATTAGAACGATCCTCCACGTGCACCACTCCCGGATTTTGAGGCGCCGTGATAGCCAACAAGTTCAACTCTCCTTTGATAATCAAGTCGCAAGGATTTTTGCGGTAGCTCAAAGAAGGTTACTGCCCAAGGCAGTTGATGGGAGAAACCAGCTCCCGTCGTCCACAAAGAACTCTGGGAGTTTCGCAAGATAGGAATACCACCAGAAAGGAAGTGATACCGTGGAGGTTATGGAAGCCATCCGGACCAGGCGGTCCATAAGGGGTTACAAGAGCGACCCAATACCTGAAGAAGCCCTTGCCGCCGTGTTGGAGGCGGCCAGGATCGCTCCGTCTGCGGGAAACCGCCAGGAGTACAAGTTCATGCTGGTGAAAGACGAGTCCCTTAGGAAGGCGCTGGTGCCTATTTGCCGAAACCAGGCATTCGTAGGACAAGCACCTCTGGTGATCGTTGGGTGTGCAACAAATCCCAGTCGGCGGTATTCCTTTGTTGACGTAGCCATAGCCATGGATCACATGACCCTGGTTGCCCAGGCCCATGGATTGGGTACTTGCTGGATTGGGGCTTTTGATGAAGACAAGGTCAAAGAACTGCTGGGCATCCCCGAAGACGTGAGCGTGGTGTGCCTGTTGCCCATAGGTGTTCCTGCCAAGCCCGGGGTTATGAGAAGCCGGAAATCCCATGATGAACTATATGTAGACGACAGATGGCAGGACTAGACGGGTGGTGGCAGCGCATTTAGCGGCGCACACACAGGGTGATCTGTGCTCGGGCAGGGATATTGCGTTAAGCGGTGAGTTCGATGCATTTCGCCAGGCAGTGATATCGCACCTTGGGTGACCTGTACGGGGCAGGCCCCTTCGTTGCCCAATGGGCTTGCTCCGTGATATCATAAGTGCGCTGGTATCGTGACTACAACTACTACCCTAAGAGGAGGATCGCTCCCGGAGCCATGCGCTAAATCTCAACTGTTAACCGCGTTTTGTAACCCACGCGATGGATCGGGAGTGATCTATATGGTCTTGCTTTGGCTCCGCAATATAGGCATATCCTTCCAGGGTATTCCCGTGCTGGAAGATGTGGATGCTTTTGTCTCCCAGGGTTCCCGGGTGGGGGTCATCGGCCCTAACGGAAGTGGCAAGTCCACCCTTCTCAAAATAATCACAGGCTGTGTCAAACCCACTCAGGGAGTCGTAGAACGGGCGAAGACGCTGAGGATAGGGTATGTGCCGCCTCAAGAAGATGTTATGTTTCAAGGCGGACCGACGCTTGAGAGCGGACCCGCGCCCCAGGACGAGCCCACCACACTAGGCAGGCAGGCGCCTCAAGATGTGACGACAGTTGGAGGTGGCACGGTATCCCCTGACCGGACCCCCCTGGATCTCATAGGCCCGGAACACTCCGGAATGCTTGGCCGGTTCGGGCTCTCCCGGCGCCTGTGGGACCAACCTGTGTCTGCCCTCAGCGGCGGGGAACGGGCCAGACTGCTTCTGGCAGTAGCCATCGCAAACACCCCTGAACTTCTGGTGCTTGACGAACCTACCAATCACATGGACATCGGCGCTGTGGAGGCGCTGGAAACGCTGATTAAGGGTTTTCCCGGGACCGTCTTGATCGCGTCCCATGACCGATACTTCTTAGACTCGGTGTGCAGCGAAATATGGCGGGTTGAAAACCGCAGGGTGAAGGCGTACAAGGGCAACTACTCGGCTTACGTAGAGGCACGGCGGGTGGAAGAGGCTAGTCTGGCCAGGGAGTATTCCAAATGGCGGACTTCAGTCGACAGGCTGGCCGTTGAGGTGCGGGCCAGGCAGCAATGGTATGACAAAGCCCACAGGGATGCGGGCAAGAATGACTACCTGAGGAGGCGGGCTAAGAAACACGCCAGGCAGTTCAAGGCTAAGCAGAAGAAGCTGGATAAGCTGCTTGAAGACCGGCCTGAGAAACCACCAGCTGTTAAGCCTGTGACGATAAAGCTCCAGGAAGGCTCCTACAGAACCAAGACCATCCTTAGGGCTCGGGATTTGTCCTTCAGATATGAAACGGGAACCTCTCCAATCATAGCAGATGCTACTTTCGCAGTGTCTCCCGGCGAGAAGATCGCCCTTGTGGGGCCTAACGGTTGTGGCAAGACGACCATGATAAGGCTGTTTGCAGGGGAGCTGATACCGGAAGCCGGTGGCCTTTGGGTGAACCCCAACATACAGGCGGGCTACCTCGCCCAAATGCTCGACCATCTGGATTTGTCCCGCAGTGCGGCTGATAACGTCTCACTGCATACCGGCAGGACCATTCCTGAAGCCAGGCGCCTTCTCGGGTATCTGGGGATATCCAAGCAGGCCCAGATCATGCCTTTGGGCAAACTCAGTGCGGGGCAACGCACCAAAGTTGCCTTAGCCTGCCTTACCTTTGCTCCCTTTGACCTCTTGCTCTTGGATGAACCTACAAACCACTTGGACGTAACCGCCAGGGAAGCTGCGGAGGAAGCGTTGGCAGCCTTCCCCGGAGCAGTCATAGTCGCTACCCATGACAGGTTTTTCATCGACAAGGTATGTGGATCTATATGGCACCTTGAAAAGGGAAAGCTTCACATATACGAAGGCTCATATGCCGAGTTCCGGGCCCGGGTTGAGGCCGGGAAGCAAAGGTACTGCGCAGATGAAGAAGATACAGGCGGTACGCCGGCCGGCCCGGGATTGCCAGGAGACAGGAAAGCCGTGGAACTGGCGCTCAGGACCAAGCTGGCGTATATTGCCTCGCGACTTGGGTTTGTGGACGATGAAGCGGAGAAGCTCCGGCTGGAATCTGAGTACGAGGAGACTCTGGCCAAACTCAGGCGGCTGGAGAGGGACTAAAGCTGTGAAGGGGCATGAAACAGAGGAACTAGGACCGTAGCCGGTGGAGGGTCGACCAGAAACCGGGGAACGCATTAAGAACTGAGATCCGACTGGGAACCGACCAGGAACCAGCCATAAATCGATCAAGAACAGACCAGGAACTGACCAGGGTCCGACCTAGCCACGACTAAGAACCGAGCAGGGCCCCGCCAGGGCCAGGCTAAGGATCGGTCGGGAACCGACCAGTGACTGGCCAGACCCAACTAGGAACAAGCCGGGAATCAACCAGTCATCGGCCAGGACCCGACTGGGAATAGACTGAGAACGATAATGGGTGTAAGCCCTACTCTGTAGTACTTGTTGCGCCAATCTCTCAGGTGATACAGTCATTATGTGGGAATGCACGGAGGGGATGATGACCATGGCAGAACATGATAAGCAAGCAAGCAGTCCACATGGTGGGAGACGGGGCAGATCAGATGACAAGCAAGCAAGCAGTTCACATGATGGGAGACAGGGCAGACCAGATGACAAGCAGGCAAGCAAGCCACATGATGGGCAAGCAAGCAGGCCACAGGATAGCCGACAGGCCGGACCACATGATAGGCAGCTGAGCGGGCCCGGGGAAAAACGACACCACAGACCGCAGGGCATTCAGCATTGCGGACCGGTGAACAGTCAGCAGAACAGGAAGGGCAGGCAACGCAACAACGAATGGTACGCCCGGTTTGTCCGTGATTCCATATCTCACATAAGGGAAACAGTAGGAGATTCCAAGGCCATCGTAGGCGTTTCCGGCGGGGTGGATTCCACCGTCGCAACTGTATTAGTACATAGAGCCATAGGTGACAAGCTGATACCGGTGATGATAGACCACGGTCTGCTCAGAGAAGGTGAAGTTGAACTCGTGGTCTCCGCCTTTTCAGAATTGGGCATCCATCTCCGGGTGGTGGACGCCGGCGCCCGTTTTCTGGCACGGCTCAAAGGGGTCGCGGACCCGGAGGAAAAGCGCAAAGTCATCGGCGAAGAGTTCATACGCGTGTTCGAGGACGAAGCAGCCAAGTACGGAGACGTCCGTTTTTTGGTGCAGGGCACCATCCTCTCTGACGTGGTAGAGTCGGGTACATCAGTTGAGCTTGCAGTTGGGGATTCAGCGAGCGATATAGATGAGGACATAGGTGAGGATATAGGTGAAGACACAGGTGCCCATAGAGGTAAGGATGTAGGTAAGGATGCCGGTGAGGATGCATTTGAGGATGCCGATGAGGATGCAGGCGAGGATACAGGCGGGGATCCGGGTGATGGTGAGGACAAAACTGAGGATGCAGGAGAGGACACAAGAGACGCAGGCACCCCTCAGCTCGTAAAGAGCCATCACAACGTAGGGGGCTTGCCTGAGCACATGGATTTTGAACTGCTTGAGCCCTTGAGAGAGCTATACAAAGAGCAAGTGAGGCTGGTAGGCGAAGCCCTAGGGCTGCCCAAATCCCTCATCTACCGGCATCCGTTCCCAGGGCCGGGTTTGGCCGTGAGGGTGCTGGGAGAGGTGACAAAAGAGAAACTGGATACCCTTAGGAAGGCCCAAGCAGTGCTTGACAGGGAGATCCTCGAGTCGGGTTGGTACGATAACTTGTGGCAATACTTCTGTGTGCTCCCTAATGTAAGGACCGTGGGCGTCAAAGACGGCCGAAGGACTTACGGACATCTGATCGGCGTACGGGCGGTCTTGTCCTCTGATGCCATGGTAGCCAAGTGGGCTCCCATCCCCCACCATGTGCTTGACAGGATAGCTCTAAAGATTACAGAAGAAATTCCCCAGGTAAACAGGGTAGTATACGATATCACCTCTAAACCGCCGGGAACGATTGAGTGGGAATAGGAGGGAAGCACCGCATGATCCCACGTTACACAAGGCCTGAAATGGCGCGTCTATGGACCGACGAGAACAAGTACCGCCGCTGGCTGGAAGTTGAGATCCTTGCATTGGAAGCATGGGAGCTCCTCGGGAAAGTGCCGCCGGGCACCGCCAAGGCCGTCAGGGAAAACGCCAGGATAGACGTGGACCGCATAGCCGAAATCGAATCCCGGGTGCGGCATGATGTGATTGCCTTTGTGAGCCAGGTGGCGGAAACCGCAGGGGAAGCGGGTAAGTACATCCACTACGGCCTCACATCGTACGATGTGGTCGACACCGCCTTGTCTTCATTGCTCAGGGATTCGCTCATGATTATCCTGGACGACGTAAGCAGGCTCTTGGATGTCCTCGGTAAGCTGGCGGTGCGGTACAAGCATACTCCAATGATAGGGCGGACCCACGGGGTTCACGCAGAACCGGTGACCTTCGGCCTTGTGCTCGCCCTATGGTATGAGGAGATGAGAAGGAACCGGACCAGGGTGGAATTAGCCCTCTCAGAAATATCCGTGGGAAAACTGTCGGGTGCCGTAGGTACTTACGCCCACGTGGACCCGTTTGTGGAGCGATACGTGTGTGAGAAGCTGGGGCTGGAGCCTGCGCCTTTGTCCAACCAGATAATCCAGCGGGACAGGCACGCAATGTGTATAAGCGTCCTTGCAGTAGTGGCAGGCACGTTGGAAAAGATGGCGATCACCCTGAGGGGACTGGCCAGAACTGAGATCCGTGAAGTTGAAGAGGCTTTCAGGCAAGGGCAAAAGGGTTCCTCGGCCATGCCCCACAAGCGTAATCCTGTGGGCTTGGAGCAGATATGCGGTATGGCGCGGCTTATGCGAGCTTATGCATCGGCTGCTTTGGAGAATAACAGCCTCTGGGATCAGAGGGACATATCCAATTCCTCTGTGGAACGGATAATAGTGCCCGATTCGGTGATCCTCCTCAACTACATGCTCAACCGCATGACGGGGATCCTTTTGGGCCTCAGGGTATATCCCGACAGGATGCTTTACAACCTAAACCTTACCGGCGGACTTGTGTTTTCTGAAGAAGTGATGTTGCTCTTGATCTCAAAGGGGTTTACCAGGGAAGAAGCCTACGGGAAAGTGCAGGAACTGGCCATGGCAGCCTGGGAGGGGGGCGCCTCTTTCAAGCAAAGGGTGCTTGAAGACCCTGAGATTTCTCGGGTGTGCACTGCCGGAGAGATAGAAGCATGTTTTGACTTCGACAAGACACTTGCCCACGTAGATGCCGTGTTTGAGCGGCTGGGGCTGACGGGCGAAGGTTAGGATTGACGGGCCTGTGCATACCAATACAGAACCAAGAGCCAAGGGGGCGGTGCATGGTGAACAATCGTAACGGAAGACACAATACGGTCAACAATCGTGACGAGCGCGACGAAAGGCCCAATGCGGTGAGCAATGGCGACGGAAGGCGCAATATGGTGACTAATAAGGGCGAAAAAAGCAATATGGTGAGCGATCACGACGGAAGACGCAATGACGAAAAGGCTAAAGACGGCGCTTGGAGAGAGCTGGGCCTCAAAGATGATGAGTACCGGATGATCGTCGAAAAACTGGGCCGTGAGCCCAACTTCACCGAGTTGGGTATGTTTGCAGTGATGTGGTCGGAGCATTGCGGGTACAAGCATTCAAAGAACCTCCTGAAAAAACTGCCTGTGACCGGTCCCCGGATTCTGGTCGGACCTGGCGAAAACGCAGGAGTGGTCGACATTGGGGACGGTTTGGGCGTTGCATTCAAGATCGAGTCCCACAACCACCCTTGCGCAGTTGAGCCGTATGAGGCGGCAGGCACGGGGGTAGGGGGAATTGTCAGGGACATCCTTGCAATGGGTTCACGTCCCGTGGCGCTGGCCGGCTCTTTCAGGTTCGGCCCGCCAGACGCTGAAAGGTCCAGGTTTCTGTTTTGCCGGGCAATTGCAGGGGCAACCGCCTACGGAGATGCCTTGGGCATTCCTACGATCAGTACTGAGATTATGTTCGCACAACCGTATGCCAACAACCCTCTCTGTAACGTGTTGTGCGCCGGTATCTTGCGTCACGACCAACTCCGCAAGGGCTTGGCCACGGGCGTGGGCAATGTGGTCATGATCGCCGGCAACTCTACAGGCAGGGACGGCATCCACGGCTGCACTTTTGCATCGGACGAACTTGGAGATGTAGGTACCGAAGGGTCTTCTCACGTTGCGTCAGGGGATCCTCTGATGGGCAAGGGTCTTATTGAAGCTTGCCTTGAGATGATGGCTGAAGGCCTGGTTCTGGGAATTCAGGATATGGGTGCCGCGGGGATCACTTCGTCCGGAGCGGAAACCGCAGCCAGGGCGGGCACGGGACTAGCCATTGAGGTTTCGAAGGTCCCGGTAAGGGAAGAGGGGATGACCCCGTATGAAATCATGCTGTCAGAAAGCCAGGAACGCATGCTCTTGATTGTGACGCCTGAAAACCTGGACAGAGTTACGGAGATCGGCAAGAAGTGGGACCTCCACGTCGCCGAGATAGGTGTAGTCAACGATTCGGGCAATCTCCAGGTTTACGCCAACGGCGTCAAGGTGGCTGACGTGCCGGTAGATATCCTCACCCGAGCCCCGGTGTATGAGCCTGAAAGCAAGGAGCCTGCCTATTTGGAAGATACCAGGAGGTTTTCGGCAGGCTCAGTTCCTGTCCCGGAAATAGATGAGTTCAACGCCATTTTGACTAAGCTCTTGGCATCGCCCAACATAGTTTCAAAACAGGCGTTGTACGACCGGTTTGCCGCTGACCGGTTTGCCGGTGGAGCCAGTGCAGAAATAGCAGGTGAAGTGGGGACAAGGATGGGCGAGGTAAGCAGCCCTCGCGAAGGCGGGGTCACCCAAGGTCTTGGGAAAGCCGGCATCCCAGAGGTGGGTGTAGGGGTGATCCGGGTTGAAGGCACCTCCAAGGGCTTGGCTGTTACCACCAGGTGCAACGGCAGGCTGGTTTACCTGAATCCCAGGGCAGGCACCCAATGGGCTGTTGCCCAGGCAGCCAGGGCGTTGGCGGCAACAGGGGCCGTTCCCCTGGCAATCACCAACTGTCTCAACTTCGGCAACCCTGAGAAACCGGAAATCTTCTGGCAACTCAAACAATCAGTGGAAGGTATGGCAGAAGCATGTTCAGCCCTCGACACTCCCGTCGCCGGAGGTAACGTGAGCTTGTACAACGAAACCCAGGGAGAGCCTGTGTATCCTACCCCTGTGATAGGGATGATTGGCCTCCTGGACGATGCACGCAAAGCGGTTACCCCTGGGTTTAAGGCGGCAGGCCACAAGATTGCCGTCATCGGGAAGATTTACGGGGACAACAGGTCCTTGCACGGCAGCGAGTATCTCCGACTGATTCACGGCGTTACGGGCGGAGACATAAGGTATCCCGACCTTGAGATGGAAAAACGCATTGTCAAGATCCTGACCGAGGGAGCAAGGCAGGGGCTGTTTGCTTCAGCCCACAGCGTTGCCTTGGGCGGCCTGGCTGTTGCCCTGGCCCAGTCGTGTATCTGGGGCCAAGAGGGAGCCAGGGGCGCAGACATCCGCCTGGGCGCCCTCCACGGGATAATTGAGCCTTCCCACAGGCCTGACGGGGTACTCTTCGGGGAGAGCGATTCCGTGGTCATCGTGAGTTTTGCACCGGAGCACGAACGTCACATTGAGGCACTCTGCCGCGACAACAAGGTGCCCTTTACACCGGCCGGGACGGTTACCGCCGACGGACTGGTAGTCAAGAGGTGCAGCGCCTGCTTGGAGGCGGAAATCATCAAACTGGGTTACCAAGATATGGTCCATGCGTATTACATTAGTGTATGAATGTCCCATTCGCCATGTTATTCCCAAGTGCAGTGGAGGTGCACATGGATGATTAAGATGTCCGAGGTTTCCAAGAGCTACGGCCGTGAAGTAAAGGCTGTAGACAGTCTGGACTTGCATGTGATTCCCGGTGAGATCTTCGGGTTTCTGGGGCCTAACGGTGCCGGAAAGACAACCACCATCAAAATGCTGGTGGGGATCCTTCAACCCGATGAAGGCTCAATCGAAGTAGCCGGTATCAGCATGCTCGATAACCCTATAGAGGCCAAGAAGCGGATAGGCTATGTTCCTGACGAAGCTCAACTGTGGGAAAAACTAACAGGAGCCGAATACCTTGACTTTGTGTGCGATGTATATGGGGTTCCCGGGGTAAGGCGGGAGGCTGAAGCTGTGAAGATGCTTGAGACCTTCGAGATGCTTCGCGCAGTGAACGACCCCATCGGCAGCTATTCCAGAGGTATGCGCCAGAAGATCGCCTTGATAGGCTCGCTCATGCACCGCCCTCCGGTGTGGGTTCTGGATGAACCCATGGTTGGCCTGGATCCCAGGTCTTCATACTTGCTGAAGGAGCTCATGCGTTCCCACGTTGAACAGGGGGGAGCGGTGTTCTTCTCCACCCATGTGCTGGAAGTGGCCGAAAGGCTGTGCGATCGGGTGGGCATCATCCACAAAGGCAAACTCATTGCGGTGAACACCGTGGAAGAAATGAAAGAACTGTTCGCTAAAGAGGGAGACAAATCCCTGGAAGAGATCTTCCTGGAGGTTACAGGAGCCAAACTGCCCCAGGAGCAACTGGCGTCCTTGGCCAAGTGACACGGATGGGGGGATAGTTGTGACCACCGCTATAAGAGGGTTCAAGAGGAAAGGTACCCGGAAGCCTTTCTGGGCACTGGTGAGGATGCAGCTCAAGGTCCGGTACAACCCAGGGAAACTGGTAGAGAGCCTTGGGATGGACGAGAGCAAACGTCAGTACGGATACCTCTACCTGGCGCTCGTGGCCTTGGCTTTCATTCCCTTCACCGTGATGTTGTTCAGGCTTGCAGATAGCTTGACGTTGGAACTTGTACGGGCAAACCAGCCGGGGTTGGCTGTGGTGATTGCCGTGTTGGCAGGGCAGTTAACGGTGGTGTTATTCGGCCTGAGTCACCTCATGTCCAGCATGTATTACAGCAGCGACCTGGATCAGCTGCAGTCGTTTCCTCTGAAACCGTGGCAGATAATGTACGGCAAAGTGGCCGTGGTTTATGCCGGCCAACTGGTAATCACGGCCTTTGTGGTAGCGCCCTTTCTCATAACCCTGGGCAAGAACCTGGGCGGTGCAGTTTACTGGCCCCTTGCCTTGCTGGTATACCTGCTTATTCCCTTGGTTCCCCTTGGCGTCAGCTTGTTGATACTGGTGCCTATTATGAAAGCCACCGCGGGTTCGCGTAGGCGGGACACGTTCAGGGTTTTGTTGGGACTGGTATTTGTGGTGCTCATATTTGCGTTTCAGTACCTCAACAACACAATGCTCCGTTACGGTCCGGAAACCCTTATAGCCAGACTCATGGAGAGGGACGGCCTGGTCAGTACAGCGGCAGGATACTACCCTGTGCTCAAATGGGCGGCATGGGCGCTTACCGGCGGCGATGCGGCCAGGCAGTTGTTGGGATTAGCGCTTTATGCAGGCGTGTCTGTAGGCTTAGTCAACCTTGTGATCTCATTGACCCAGGGCTGGTTCTTTAGCGGGATTGCCCCGGCAAGCTCCGGAGCTACCAAGAAGCATGTTCCCAGGGCCGGCGCGGCGGTTGCAAGGCCAAGGGGTACCATGAGTGCGCTGATACTCAGGGAACACAGGATCATAGCCCGGACGCCCAACTTTCTCTTGACGGTCTTGCTCAACCTGTTGGTTCTCCCCATCTTGGTAGTATCCATGTACATCACAGGAGGAGACGCGATACCGCAAATCCTCCAGACCTTGTTGGGCGCCAAGACAAAAGACGTAGTGGTCCTGGTCATGCTGGGGATCCACGGCTTGTTCACGGGGATGAACCAGGTTGCATCAACTGCAGTGTCCAGAGAAGGGCCCATGTTCTGGATGAGCAAACTCATCCCCGTAGCCCCCAAGGTACAGATGCGAGCAAAGCTCATCTACAGCCTGTTGTTTTCCTTGGCGCAACTGGCAATACTTGCAGGCGCGGCTATATGGTTCCTGAAACTTGACTTTGTGCGGTCTGTGGTACTCATAGCCTTGGGTATCCTGGTATCCGCGCCGGTGAGCATCATATGTCTGTTGAATGACTTGCGCAGTCCGAAAGTCAACTGGACTGAACCCCAGCAAGCCATGAAAGGCAACTTCCAGACCTTGGTGGCGTGGCTGTTTTCGTTACTGTACTTGGGTATCCTGGTATTGGTGACAAGAGGCTTTCTCTTACTGGGACTATCTATCCGGCTGCTGTATGCCGTCCTAGGCGTGCTGATGGCGGTGTCTTCTTATGGGCTGCTCACCTGGCTTGATAGCGCGGCCGAATCGGTATATCCCAAGCTGTAACCTGAAGCTCATTGGCTGATTGACCTTAGCTATGACAAAACCGGAGGCGGGCAATGTACCCGCCTCCGGTTTCATATGGGGGAAGGCTAGGATAAGAATCCTGCGTTTCTCCCGATGATTTCCATGAGTGTGAGCAGGCCTTTGACGGCCAGACGCATCTTTTCTTCATCCAAGTTGCCTTCCTCGTCGGAAGTGCCCTGACCGGGTGAGATGAAGATGTTGCCGTCGTAGGAGATGGTGGCTATGATGCCCATCTGGGCGCAGCCCACCTGCAGCAGGTGGGAGCCTGCGTACATGTCTTCGATGGAGAAGATGGGGAAGCCCATTCCTTCTTTCCATGTATTCTCGTAGTTGATTTCGACTGTTCCCGAGTTGTAGGATTTGGAGACGAGCAGTCCTTGCTTGAGCTTGGGATGGACCTTGTCAAGCTCGGAAGTCACGATTTCATACAGTTTGTCTACCTGTTCAGTGTACATCTTCGGGTTGTCTCTCAGATCTTTGAGCACGGCAACTTGTGTGAGCAGTGCTTCCTTGCCCGGGTCGATCATTACGTAGGCGGCTTTGCCGTAGGAAGCGGTGGTGCCGTACCTGTCGCCATGGAAGCCCATGCCGCGCCTTATCGGGACCATTACGTCTTCACGCCCGATAATCAGGCCTGAGGTTCCTGAACCGGAGGCTTTGTCCATGCTGTAGATGATGACGTCTCCGCCTGACTTCCTCAGGTCGTGGCCTACGAAGGGGAGTCCCCACGCGTTGTCGAGGACGTACGGTACGTCGAATTCCTTGGCAAGTTCGGCCAAGCCCTTCTGGAGCACCGGAGTTCCCGTCTCATCCTTTTCGCCGTAACCGTATCCAGGAGTGTCGTATGCCAAAGACGAGAAGCCTGCCAGATAAGGTGCGTGCACTTCTGCAGCGGCAGCGAGCACTTCGATGGATGCCTCGGGATCAACATCGATCAACATGGGAACGGGATGATACATGATTCCATGCACGTCATACTTAGCGCCTACCAGAGGCACGATGACTACATCCAGGTTTTCCAGGCGTTTGCCTGCAAATCCGAAGTCGCCCGGGGTGGTGCCGCGGTCAGCAAGGATTTCCTTGTACTTAGGAGGCACCGGCCGCCCGTAACCGGCCTGGTGATGCATGTGCTTTTCCCAGGGCACTATGTATCTCGACCGGTACTTGTCTCCCCGGCCCGCGAGAGGCGGTGAGAACAAGGTGTCAAAAGTCACCCACAGGCCACCTTCACAGGTAGCTACAGGGCAAGCATCGAACTCATCACCATAGACGTCTTTTACGATCTCCCTGATTTCCTCAACCAGGGTTGCCAGGGGGATAGAGCGGCGTTCGCCTTCCATGATGGCTTCCATCACGTTTCTCCGCATGGGGGCCGGGCAACCTGAGATGGCGCCGGTAAGCCCTATCTGGCCTCTGTATTTGGTGATACCGAGGTCGTCAGCTGCTTTGCGGGCTTCTGCATAGATCTCAGGTGTCTTTGCCTGCAGATGCTTATACATCTGAAACTTGTACTTGAAGCTGGACATTAGACCTATTCCACCCTTTCCTTTGTTATCCTGCTGTTTTCAGCCTGAGCGTTCACTGCAAACAGCGTGTGCCTTAAAGACTACTTGCATACCGACTTCCAATCCTCTGTCCTCGCCCGATTTGAGATCTCCTCGCAGCACGACGTTCATGTGGTTTGGGAAGTGGGCCATGTCATACCCTGCTACGGTACCCAGGCAGCCTTTTTCAGTCATCGCACTGTCTGTGTGCAGCAAAACCCCTCCGTTTAGAAACTCCACGAAGGCAACATATGCAATCCTCTGAACTTTGCAGCCCGGGCCTGCATTTTCGTCAGTGACGATAAGCTCGTGGATTTCGCCTTGCCGTATTGCCCGTGATGGCTGAGGGATGAGCTCCAGGTTGCGGTTATCAAGTTGGCCTCTGAGAACCGCTACCACCTTGGCTACAAGCTCGTTTCTTTGGGCGTAGTAGCTTGTGTTGACAAGTTTCCGCGTATAGGGGTCATTGCTTGCCATACGGTTCACTCCTAATCATGTATGAGCAAGTTCAGTATACCACAATAGACGCGAGAACAACAACGTCCACAGGAATTTCTTCTCATACTTGCCTGTGATCTTTCCGATAGGTCTTGAGAGAACACAGTTAATGAATTGGAACGGAGGGCAGAGATATGCAGCCCAGCAGCGGTAGGAGTACCTCAGGTTTAGCTTGGGTGGAGAAAGGGAAACTTATGGTTACCGACCCCGGCCCGGGAGAGGCACCTGCCAAGATAAGGCCTTGCGACGGAGTGGAAGTCTTCGTGGAAGGGGTCAAGATAGCCGGCGAAACCGAGGTAACCGCGTCGAGCGACGTGCTCCTGCGGCCTGTTGAACAACTACCCGAGGTAGCTTTCAAGTTTCAGATAAGCCAAGACGACCTGGAAGCCTATGTACTACTTGAAGCCATAGACGGTGTGCGGTGCAAGGTCAAAGACACCGAACCCTCCCATGCGTTGCAGTTGGAAGTTGAAAGGGAGGTCGTTCCTGCATGCGTCGACCCCCAATCCCTCATTGAAGGTGCAGAGAAGGCAGGTATCAGATTTGGGCTGGACACCAAAGCATGTCACATGGTATGCAGAGAAAAACCTTCAAAGTCGGTTCTCATAGCCTCGGGCATTCCTGCCGCGCCCGGACAAGACGGTAAACTCGAGTTTTCCGTCCCCCTTGAGAAAGTGGTGGAGCTTCCCCTTGACGAGATCAGGGTTGATTTCAGGTCTTCCATCAGGATTCCGGATGTAAAGGCCGGCCAGACCATTGCAGTGAAAAAGCCTGCCAAGCCGGGGTTGCCGGGTAAAGGAGTAAGCGGCAAGACCCTGCACCCGAAGAAGCCCCGTGACCCGAGGCTAAGGGCTGGGAAAGGCGTTGAACTGAGACAACAAGGAGAACTCATCATTGCGGTGGCTACAACTTCCGGTTGGCCAAGGTACAACGAGAGTTCAGGGATTGTAGAAGTGGATGAAGTGTATTACCACCGGGGAGACGTGGACCTGTCTTCAGGCAATCTCAAGACATCGGGCAGCATAGAAGTGGCCGGCAGCGTGTTTGAAGGTATGAAGGTCGAGAGTGAAGGCAACCAGATTATCAGCGGCACCGTAACCGATGCTGAGTTAAGCGCGTGGGGAAGCATAACCGTTAGGGGCAATGTGTTCAAGTCGCGCCTTTCAGCGGGCAAGGATGTGAGATGGCTCCACAGGTGGAATGATTTGCTGGCCAACGTGGAAGAAAATCTTGTGCGCATAATGGAACTCAGGGACCTTGACAACCGCCTGGCCGAGGAAGCCGAGAACGGGGACGGAGAGGATCAGCCGGCAGAAGTGATAAGCGTTTCCGATTCGGAAGTCTTGTTCGATTACTTCAGGCAGCTCATCATTGCGTTAAGCAACTTGTACAAAGAAGACCTGTCCCAGCTTCCCACGGAGATCGTCCGGAAGATCCTGGCCGCCAGGGATAAGATAGGGCGTAAGGGAGATGTGTATCAAAGGGCCCAAGCAGTTGAAGACGACATAAGTCATGTAAGGTCGTGGATTGACTACGAGTTATCACGGGGCGAGTCGGACATAATAGTGCCTTACGTTCAGAGCTCCTACCTCGAGACTTCCAGGGATATCATAGTGACCGGGCAGGGAGCCTTGTACTCGAACCTTTCTGCAGGCAGGGCAATTAAGGTTGCCGGAAGCCCGGGTATCGTCCGCGGGGGCGAGGTGACGGCAGCCGAGCTGATCCAGGTGAATGAGGCAGGAGGCCGGGGCTCGGCCCAAACGGTACTCAGGGTGTCTGAAAAGGGGAGGATCGTCGCCCGCACGGTTCATCCCAATACAACTCTCATTTTGGGAAGGCTGAAGGCCAGGACGGAAAACTTGCTGGAATCAGTGGAGATCCGTATAGTAAAGGACAGGCTGGTCATATCGAGCAGGTCGGGTACGATTACAATGGACGATTGACACATGCCCCTCGGACCCAGGCAGGAAACACGCCTCAAACGAAGAACACTATATCGTTAAGCTTTGGCCAATGTTATCAGTGAATTGGGGGCATTTGAGCATGAAGGTATTCATTTCAGTCGACATGGAAGGTATTAGTGGTGTAGTCAACTGGGCCCACACCGAATACGGCAAAGACAGCTATGAGAGATTCAGACGGCTCATGACCAAAGAAGCGGATGCTGCAGCCAAGGGTGCCTTCGAGGCAGGTGCCACCGAGGTGGTCATCAACGATTCCCACGGCGGCATGCGGAACATCATCATCGAAGACCTGGATCCAAGGGTGAAACTGATAACCGGGTCCCCGAAACCCATGTCAATGATGGAAGGAATCGGCCCTGATTTCGATGCGGTCATGTTGATCGGTTATCATTCCAGGGCGTCAAGCACGGGAGTGCTCAACCACACGTATACAGGCAGGATAGCGAATCTCTGGGTTAACGGCAAGTGTTTGGGCGAGACCGGGCTGAATGCCATGATAGCAGGGTATTACGGAGTGTCTGTGGTCTTGGTCTCAGGCGACTCTGTGGTGGTACAAGAGGCAAAAGATCTCCTCGGCCAGGTGGAAACCGTGGCTGTGAAAGAGGCCAGGAGCCAGTTTGCTGCCATGTGCCTCCACCCTGAGAAAGCCCAGGCCCTAATACGCGAGAAAGCGGCTTTGAGCCTCAAGAATCTCAATATGTATAAACCCCTGGTACCCGATGCACCGGCTACCGTAAGGATTCAGTTCCACACTTCAGGTAACGCGGACGGGGCGTCAATCATGCCGGGGACCGTGCGTATAGATCCGGTGACTGTCGAATTCGCGGCCAAAGATTACCTGGATGCATATCGGGCTGCAAGGACCATGATGGCTTTGGCGTAGCAGATTGAGGCTGGATGATGGCCGTGAACCCATAAGCAAGTGCCTGTGGGCAAATGCCTCCGCCTGCCGGACAAGATCCGGCAGGCGTCTATTTTGGCCTGAGGGACAGGTCCCCGGCGGCAAAGCGCCAAATTTCCCCTGTGAGAGTGCGTAGGAGGATGCTGCCATCCCTGTCCAACCCCTGGAGAACGCCGTAGTAGCTTTCATCAGATCCCAAGGCCGTGTTATGTATCATCACCTGCTCCCCTACATAGGCCAGGGAAGGCTGGATCAGGGGGATGAGAGGTTCGATCCCCGACTCCAGGAACCGGTGATATAGGGGCTCGAACTCGTTGAGTACCCGGGCGATGAGGGAGCTTCTGTCCACGGGCTTCCCAAGCTTATCAGATATGGACGTGGAGCGCTTCCTTACCTCCTGGGGCATGTGATCGGCGGAAATGTTGGCATTGATGCCGACTCCCACAATCACGTGTTCTACTTGGCCTTGCCCGGCGCCTAGCTCGCACAGGATCCCCGCCAGCTTCTTGCCGTCTACAAGCACGTCATTGGGCCATTTCACCGACGGGTTGAGCCCTTGACCTTCCAGGGCTTTTGCTACTGCGTACCCTGCCGCCAGGGCCAGCGGGGGCACTTCCGCCGGTGTGATTTCCGGCTTGAGAATGACTGACATGAATACCCCGCCCCTGGGAGACTCCCATTGGCGCCCCAGCCTGCCCTTGCCCTTGGTCTGGGTTTCACATATAACCAGGGTGCCGTCAGGGCAGCTTGGGGCCATCACCTTGGCATCATCGTTGGTGGAAGCGGTGGTGAAGGCGTATTGGATTTGCCTTCCGAGGGCGCGTGTGTTGAGCTGTCTGTAAATTCCGGGGACGGACAGGACGTCATGGCCCTCCGAAATCGCACACCCGGCTTCCCCGGCGGTTATCATATTGAAACCATGGTCAATCAAGCTCCCGACAATCCCCTTGGCGTGCTCTACGGTGATACCGGCGCCGCCCGCTATTCCTGCCCATGAGAGAGTTCTGCCCTGGGACTCCAACAGCAGGTGCAAGACTGCGTAGTCCAGGGAGGTGTTTCCCGGAAATGTCATGTAGTTTGCTCTGCCCATAGACATCAGCTCCTGGCTTCTAAGCTAAGCTTGCTGGACGTATCACCAAGGCAAGGCCAGCTTGCCCATGACCACAGGCCGGGCCGCCCCTGTTGCTGAAGGGATGTTATTTGCCATCCCCCCTATAAACTGGTTGCCCAAGATGGCAAACGCAAGGGCTTCTTTGGCCTTGTCTGATATCCCGAAGTCTCCATGGGTCAGCAGTTTGACCGAAGGGTTGAGCTCCAAGAGTTCCTGCTTAAGCCGGGCGACGAAATACCCGTTGTGTGCTCCGCCACCGCCCAGGATCACCTCGTCAATGGGGCCTCTTGGCAGGATCCAGGTCCTATACGCCGCTACCATGGATTGTACCGTGAGTTCTGACACTGTGGCGACAATATCCCGGAGGTGGACGCCGGGGTCCCAAGGTTCCCCGGACGCGCCTGTAAACTGCCTGTACTCGTCCACGACCTTCCGGGCATATTGCACCCCAAAGGCTTCCCTGCCCGTTGACTTGGGAGGACGCTTGTTGAAATACTCGTGGGACATTAGATGGCGCAGGAGAGGGCGGTTTACGGTTCCGGAGAAAGCCAATCGGCCGTCGGTGTCCATGGATTGCCTACCCTTGGTCAACCTATCTACCACCGCGTCAACCACCATGTTGCCGGGGCCGGTGTCGAAGGCTATGACCTCTTCAGGCCTGCATCCGGGCGGAAGGTATGTCAGGTTAGCTATCCCTCCGATGTTCTGCACGATTCTGCCTAGTCTTTCATCTCTGAACAGGACGGAATCGGCAAAGGGAACCAGGGGCGCCCCCTGGCCTCCTTGGGCCATGTCAGCGGGGCGGAAATCGCCCACTGTGACGAGCCCGGTGATCTGGGCTATAACTGAGATGTCACTTACCTGAAGAGTGGCTCTTACAGGCAGGAGTTCGTGGTCTGCTTCGGGGAAATGAGCAAGAGTCTGGCCGTGGGAAGCGATGAAATCGATGTCGGATACATGAAAGCTCGCTTCTTCAATGCACTTGAGGGCTGCCTTAGCGAAAACCTCAGCTATCAAGAAGTTAAGCCTTGCGACTTCTTCCACGTCAAGCTTGCCAATCCTGTGGGTGAGCAGGTTCCTCACATGCTCCGGGTAATCCACCGAGGCAAGGTGGACCACCCTGGCTTTGGTGTCGGGCCCGTACCCTGAGATCTCGCACAGGCAGGCGTCAACTCCATCGGCGGAGGTGCCCGACATCAGCCCCACCGCCATTCTCGAAGGTTTGCTGCGTACCTTAGTGAGCCAAGCTATCATCCGTTTACCTCCGTCCCTGATCTGGACTATGTGCATCCGTGCCGGCTGGGCCGACGGATCGGAGCCACATTTCGGTTTCTAATTTGACCTGATCCCCACTGCCGCTAACCCCGGGTATGGTCACAGGCAGCTTGCCTGACGGCGCCCTTTTGCCCATGAGCACATGGGCGAGGGCGTCCATGGCTTCGGGGCGGCTGCTGTAGGTGCACAAGTACGTATGGGCTGCCGGAACCGCCAGGATGTCGTAAGGGCTCCTGGCAGCAACAAGCACAGCGTTAGGCACAGCTTGAATGACCCCTTGCGCAAATACGGCTTGAGACGGGTGCTTGACCGCGTCTTGGGTGAGAACGACGGTGGCGTCTGCCTGGCGCGCCGAGGCCAGGCAGGCCTCCAATGCGTCGGGCTCGTCCATGTCAAATTCATCTATTTCTAAGGAGTCGCACAATTTCAGGAGACTCTTACCCAATTCGGTCCTCGGCCCGGATCCGGCCACGCCCCTGCCCTGCCTCAGGGGATCATCCTCTACCTGGAGGAGCCGCTTGGGCATGGTGGCAGCCAGGCACAGCTTCACGGTGCGCCCCTCAGGCAAGGCCAGAGGGAACAGGTGCCTTTCGTTTTTCACCAGGGTAATCGAACGCAGGTGGAGTTCACGGGACAGCCGCTCAAACCTGGGATCATACGCCTTTTCCGTGGGGAGGGGGTTGGGAATCCCGAACATCTTCTTGAGGTTGAGTATTCGGCCGACGGATTCATCCAGCCTGTCTTCGGAAACCTCACCTGACTGAACGGCCTCCAACAGGGCTGCCCACGCTTGTGCTTGCAACCGGCGTGTATGGGAGATAAGCAGCAAGTCACACCCTGCCTTGAACGCTTCTACGGCACCTCTTGCAGTCCCTGGGTGGTTGGCGATTGCGTTCATCTCAAGGCAGTCTGTCATTATGACGCCTTGGAAGCCTAAGGTGTTCCTCAGCAGCCCTCTCAATACGGCGCCTGATAAGGCGGCGGGTTTTTCGGTGTCAATTGCCTGAAACACGATGTGGGCGGTCATAATCGCCGGGATGCCGGCATCTATAGCCTTCTTGAAGGGGACCAGCTCGCATGAGTTCAGCCTTTCCATGGGATGGGGCAACACCGGCAAGTCCAAGTGGGAGTCAACGGAGGTGTTGCCGTGCCCGGGGAAGTGCTTGCCTGTTGGGATTACCCCTCCCCGACGCAAGCCCTCTGCGGCGAGCACTCCGTAGCAGGCGACCGGTTCGGGGCGTTCGCCGAAGGACCTGATGCTGATAACGGGGTTTTGGGGATTGTCGTTTACATCGAGGACCGGTGCGGCGTTGAGGTTTATCCCTGCGCAGCGGAGCTGTATGGCCGTGGCCCATGACGCTTCTTCTATCAGCTGTACATCATTCTGGGCATCATCGCCCGCCACTGCCGCGGCCAGAGACATGGGTCCAGGCATCACATGTATGCCCTGGGTGAGCCGCGCCACCACTCCCCCTTCCTGATCCGCGGCGATAAGCAGGGGAATGCCTGGGCCTGAATTGCGGGCCCACTCTTGCAGTTGGGCCGAAAGGGCCGCCGTTTCTTCTACAGTGCCGCAGTTACGTGCGAAATATATGATACCTCCCGGTTTGAAGTTCCTAATCAGGTAGTGGGCGTCTGCAGGATCCTTTCCGGGAAAACCGAACATAAACACCTGTCCGATCCTTTCTTCAAGGGTCAGGCTTTCCACCGGGTTTCCCATGAGCTCATCCTCCTTCCTTTCCAGACGGCCAGGCTGCGCCTGAATGCGTGCTGAATGCTGAATATTGATGCCAGGCCGCCAAGGTGTGCCCTGATGCGGACTCAATCCCTGTCAATCGCCGCCGCCACCGCGTTGGCGAAGGTAGCCCTGAGCCTTATGTGAGCGTTGCCTTCCCGGCCGGCATGAACCCTGTTGGTCAGCAGGATTACGGCCAGGTCGTAGGCGGGGTCGCACCAGAGGCTGGTGCCTGTGAACCCGGTATGCCCGTATGCCATATCTGACAGGAAATCGCCGCCTGAGGAAAACGTCTTAGATTTCAACATCCAACCCAAGCATCTCCGCTCTTCCAGGTTTGCCTGCTCCTTTGTGGCCGCGGATACTGTGCTCTTGCCGAGAATCCGAGTGTCGCCCCAACGGCCGTTGTTCAGCCACATGAGGGCATACTTGGCCGTATCCAGCGCGGTGCTGAAAAGCCCCGCGTGGCCGGCTATACCTCGCAGGGCATGGGCGTTTTCATCGTGGACTTCGCCCCACATCACCCTCGCGAAATCCTCACGATACTCGGTAGCGGCAATCCTGTGCTTCAGCGACTCAGGGGGCAAGAAGCAAGTGTCATACATGCCAAGGGGTCTGAACACCTCTTCTTCGGCAAACTGCTTTATGTCCATCCCTGTAACCCTTTGGACGATTTCGCCTAAGAGAATGAACCCGAGATCGCTGTATATTACCTGTTTTCCGGGCCTACGTCCTTCGGCGATTTCCAGGGAGCATATCTTGTCTACAATCTGCTTTCCTCTGAGGCCTTCCTTCCAGAACTTGATGTGGTCCGGCAGCCCTGAAGTGTGGGTCAAGAGGTGCCTAATGGTTATGGCATCCTTCCCGTGGGCTCCGAACTCCGGAATGAATATGGCAACAGGGTCATCCAGGCGGAACTTGCCTCGCTCGCACAAGATAAGCACTGACGGGGTGGCGGCCATCACCTTGGTGAGGGAGGCCATGTCGAAGATGGTATCGGGGGTCACAGGTATGCGCTCAGGCGTCCGGACGGCCCATCCCCAAGCCCGTGGCCCGATTACCGCGTTGTGTCGAATCACCACAGCGACCGCTCCGGGTATGGGCCCTTGGCCGTCTCCCACGGCTTGGCTTACTACCCGGAACGCCCGCTCAAGCCTTTTAGCGCTGAAACCTGCTTCTTCGGGAGTGCCGAAGTACAGGCCTGCCTGGGGCTTAGCTGAAGGCCTTTCACAGAACTCGCCATGGAGTGTTTTCCCTGCGGCTTCTACAGCTGGGGCCGGCTCATGACTTTCCCGGCATTCCGGTATGCCCTCCATGGCCAGTCTAAGAGCTTCCCTTATAGAGCCGGAAGCTCGCTCAAGGGCGCACCTGGCTTCGTCTGCGCTGACTTCTGCCGTGAGCATGATAAGGGCTGGTGCAATCTCGCCGTCAGCTTGCTCCAGTGCCGCTTGTAGCTGTTCAGGTTCGCGCCGGGTGGCTTCCCGGAGGATGCGTCTGGCTCTCGATGACAGTTTCAGATTGGTGGGGCTGGTGCCTGCCATTAGGTTGGAATACGTCCTGCCCAACCGTATCATTGCCGCAGTGGATATCATGTTGAGCACCATTTTCTGTGCCGTCCCATTCTTCAGGCGCGTGGAACCTGTAATCACCTCGGGCCCCACGTCAGGGGATATGGTGACCTGGGCGCTGCCGGCCACCGGCCCACGGGGATCCCCTACGATGGCTATGGTCTTGCAGCCACATGACCGGGCGGCTTCCATCGCCCCCAGCACAAATGGGGTTTTCCCGCTTGCGGTGATGCCCACTACTGCGTCCCTGGGACCCGGGTCGTAGGACAAGAGCGCTTGCTTCCCGTCTCCCTCGCTGTCTTCGGCACCTTCGATAGCAGAGAACACCGCCTCTTTACCACCGGATATGATGGCTATGGCTTTGTCTTTGGGCAGGCCGAAGGTGGGATTAAGTTCGGCGGCGTCAAGGATACCAAGGCGGCCGCTTGTGCCCGCGCCTATGTAGAACAGGCGGCCTCCCTTGGACAAGCACTCGACCACCATTTCAACGGCTTCTTGGATTCTGGGAATCTCCCTGGCTATTGCAGGCGCGATCCTGTGATCTTCGCAGTTCATCACCTCAAGGATTTTGCGCAAGGGCCACGTATCTATGTCCCTGGTCAGAGGATTTGAGTTTTCGGTTCTGGGAACAAAGGTTTCACCTAAGTTTCGGTTGTTCATCCGCATAACCCCTTAACATTGATTGGCCTGGTTTCGGCCTCGGAGCAGGTTGTCCCGGGCAAGCAGAGCAGCCCCTACATGGGGCGGTTCCATAGGAAATATTGGCCTGGCCTGGGGCACTGTTGTCTCCAGATGTGAGATAAACCCGTTCTTGAAGGCTTCTTGTGAAAAGCAGCCTCCCACCATGGCTACCAGGGTTTCCCCGTTGAAGCCCAACCCTTGATATACCGCCCGGACCATCACAGCCAGTTCCATGGATTCTTCATCCAGAATCTTGCGGGCAACGGCATCACCCTTATCAGACTCTTGGAACACCAAGACGGCCAGGGCCGCGATCTGTTTTCTGTTGAGCCGGCGAACCGCATGGAAGATGTCCTCAGGGGTACCCAGCCCCAAGTGAGCAACAAAGCTGTCTGTCAGCGAAGTGCTTGGGCTTCTGCCATCGTAACCCCTCAGGGCTGCGATGAGTCCTTTCCGGGCTATGCTGAACCCGCTGCCCTCATCCCCCAGGAGGGAGCCCCATCCGCCTGACCGCCTGTATCTGTCTTGGCGTACTCCCAGGCAGTTGGAACCCGTGCCGGATATCACCGCAATGCCGTCTTGGCCGGCCAGGGCCCCGTGGAGGGCGCCTGTTACGTCTTCCACAACCAGGAATGGTATGTCGCCCATCAAGGGCTCAATGAGCTTGGTAGCCTTGGCCTTGTTTTCCTGAGAGCCCGCGCCGGCGAGGGCTGCACAAGCCGCTGAGATGGTCAGACCCGGGTGTCTGGTTTCAGCAGCCCTCAAGGCAGCGTCCACGGCGCCCTGTATGGATTTTCTGACCTCATCCTCTGGGGTGTAGTTGAGGTTGCCGGGCCCGCCTGTGCCCAAAGCTGCCACTTGTCCCCTTTCGTCGATTATGCAAGCCTTGGTGGAGGTGCCTCCGCCGTCGATGCCCAGAAAAAATCGCATACCCGACCCTTCCTTCATGGATATATGAGGCAGTCTCGACGATCCTCCCTGAACTCATCGGCTTCTTGGGCCCATCTCTCCAGGAGGGGTTCAGGAGAATCGTCCTTTGCCAGGGCGGTACTCAGATCATCGCCTCCGCACAACAGATCCAGGAAACGCCTCCTGTCCGGCCCCGGGGGTGTCAGTTCAAAATCGTCGGGGTACAGGTCCCTCAAGGCAAACAGCAATCTCACACCTAGCTCCACGGGCCTTACCTTCTCAGCTTCTATGATGTGCACCTGGACGCCTTTGCACACCCGGCCGGTCCACTTGCTGAACGATGGCCTGAAATATGCAGGCCTGGCTCTTACTCCGGGCAAGCCCATGTCATTGAGGGCCCTTGCCAATTCAGGGCCGTCGATCCACGGCGCGCCCAGCACCTGGAAGGGTACCGAAGTGCCCCGGCCTTCGGACACATTGGTGCCTTCAAGCAGGCAGGTGCCCGGATACAAGAGGGCCATTTCAATTGATGGGGCACTGGGGGACGTGGGCACCCAGGGCAACCCCGTGTCCTGGAAGTGCATCCGACGGGACCAGTTCTTGAGGGGCACAATCGTAGGCTCAGGGAGGCCCTTCTGAGCCGCAACGAACATGGCGATCTCCCCGGGAGTCATCCCGTGGCGGATGGCGATATGGGCGTAAGCCACAGGGGATATCCAGGAAGGCTTGGTTACATTGCCTTCCACTGCGGTACCTCCTATGGGATTGGGCCTGTCCAAGACGACGAATTCGATGTCCTTGTCTGATGCCTCTTCCATGGAAAGCAGCATGGTGGACATATAGGTGTAGTAGCGGGCGCCTATGTCTTGGATATCAAAGACCAGGACGTCTATGTTTTCCAGCATGTCCCGGGTAGGTTTCTGAGTGTCTCCGAACAGACTGTAGATGGGAATCCCGGTTCCGGGGTATGCAGAGTGTTCCACATACTCCCCGTCGGGATAATCGCCGAACAGGCCGTGTTCAGGGCAAAAAAGGGCGGCTATCTTGTAGCCGTCCTTAAGCATGAGATCGATGTTTTGGTCAAGCTCAGGGCTTACGCCTGTGTGGTTGGTAATCAGGCCTATCTTCTTGTCTATGTACGACCTGTTCTGGATCATGACTTCTAATCCCGTGAGCACGCGCATTTCATTCCTTCTCCTTCTTGAGGGTTTTCCAGATTGTCGGTTAAGACGGGCAGTGAAAGCTTTATGACGGTTCCTCCCTGGGGTCTTGTCTCGGCCCACAGGTCTCCCCCGTGCATCCGCGCGAGGAACCTGCTCACGTAAAGCCCCAGGCCGACTCCGGAGAACTTGTCCCTGGTTTTTGAGCCCCGGTAGAATTGGTCAAAGACCCGCTCAAGTTCTGAGGGAGCGATGCCGATGCCTTCGTCTTCCACCACAAGCAGGGCAGTGCCGTCTGAAATGAGCAGGTCCACCCAGATCCTTTTTCCCGGAGGTGTGTACTTCACCGCGTTGTTGATCACATTGGCCAGGATCTGATGTATGCGCACAGGGTCGACGATCGCCGGCACGCTCCGTTGTTTATCAAACCGCCGGATGAACATATGCCTGGGGTTAGTCAGGTAAGGCTCTAGAGCTTCTACTAGCAGCGTTTTGAGATCCGCCAGGACAGGGTTGATGACCGTGGTGTCCTTATTGATCTGGCCTGTTGACAGCAGGTCTTCCACGATCCCGGTAATCCTGGACAAGCAGGAATCAGCCAGTTGGATGTACTTGTAGACGGGTATTTCAGGGTCAGGCAGCGATGATTTCATGAGATTGATGATTGCTCTCATGGTCTGGATGGGGTTCTTGAGCTCGTGGCTCACTACTTGAAGGAAGTTGCCGTCAATGGTATCACGGGTCCTTAGCCCCGTAATGTCGTGGAAGATGAGGAGCAAGACCTCAGGTATGATGGCGTTGGGTTTTGCCGCCTTGATGTTGACCAGGAGCTCCAAGTCGCCGTGGCTGGGAGACTTGGCTCTCCAGTAGTCGTCCACATCACCGGATGAAACCAGATGGGCGGCCTCAGGCCGGACCCGGCCGGTGATTGAGCTCACATTGAAGCGGGAAGCGAACTCCTGCACATCAGAACCGAGCCCTGACAGAGCAGTACAGCCGAACAACTCAAGGAACCTGTTGCTGGCGGTGATGATGGCTCCGGAAGTGTCAATTACCAGCATACCTTTAGTAAGGGTATCCAATAGGGATTGCCAGATGAGGTCCCTGTGCCTGGCCGACGGGACAAGATGCCAGCTTGATTGGGACGGCAGCAGCACAAAATGATGCATATATGAGATCTGCAGCATGTCAATGTGATCCCGGCCGGCGGCCGGGTAAAAGCACAGGGCAACGATGGGTTCCTGCATGGAAAACGCGCAGAACCGCTCTTCATACGCTTGAAGGGAAGGGCTTGACCTCAGCCAAGACAGATCGCCCGCCACCCTCAGTCCGTCGAACCCGGCGTTAATCGCGTCTGACACCTCAGCGGACCACCGGTCCAGCACTGCAGATATATCAAATTCGCTGTTTCCCGTAAGGTACACCTGTTGATAATCGACCACTGTCAGATGTCCCATTTGGAGCAAGCCGGCTAACTCAGGGTGTTCTTGCCTGAGCAAGGCCCTGGCGGCCTCAGCGTCAAAGGGTTCGGCGCACACCCATATGCACCTTTCGTTGTTCTCCACCCCCGCTTTCAAGTACGGGACCACCGCGTCAGCCAAGTCCTTGTGGTTTGCATAAAAGTAGCAGATGTGAGTACCTTTAGCCAGGTTATTGAAGGGGGCGTATGCTCCACTTGGTTGCCGGTCCATGGGTACCTTCCTTTGCTTATCATCACATAATGACCCGGTGTCCGATGGAGTTTTTTGTATACTGAACAATACTACACCCACCGGGTGATTCCTGCATAGCCGGAAGTTTGCCTCGTGTGCTTCTGTGTTATATATGCGTGTAACCCTGGAATAACCGGGGAGGGAGACGGTGGGGCCGGTCTAACTTGGTGGCTTGAAACAGGCGGGAAAAAGGACGCGCCTGTGAGGCCGGTTCTCGTGGTATCTTACGATAAGGCAGCTGCTGTGCTGTGATGGAAGCCGCGGTTGTCTTCCCTGAAACGGAAACCCGCTTTGGAGGAATTTCCTTCGGCATGTAGAAACTGATTTATTGCATGCCGGCTTATCAAAGCTTCGTCAGGTGTGCAATGTCATGCCACGCGTGTTGAAGCATCGCCAATTGAATAACGGGGCGGATGAAGGCGCCGGGAGAGTCCTGTGTAGGAGCAGGCGCCGAAGGAGCAAGGATGTGTATCCGAAACTCTCAGGCACAAACACCGTCGCCGGACGCATCTCTGGAGAGCCATTTGAGTATGGCACCAAAGGGGTAACCCGCTTGGTAAGCGGGGAATCTCTCAGGTAAAAGGACAGGGACTTCGCGCAAGCCCGGTCCTTTTTTGACTTTTTCCGGTTCCCCGGCGCAGTGGCAGGCAAGAGTTGCGGATTTACGGCCCAAAATAAGCAGGAGGTGACGACAAAGGTGGCGCAGGCACCCAAGAAGACCCCCTTATACGATACCCATGTGAAAAACGGCGGCAGGATTGTGGACTTCGGCGGTTGGGCGCTTCCGGTGCAGTTTTCAGGGATCAAGGAAGAGCACAACGCATGCCGAACAGCCGCCGCCCTTTGGGATGTATCCAACATGGGTGAGCTGTTGGTTCAAGGTAAGGAAGCCCTTGACCTTCTCCAGATGATCCTGGTCAACGATGTATCCAAGATCTATCCCGGCAAACTCATCTACTCACCCATGTGCTACCCCCACGGAGGCATAGTAGATGACCTGCTGGTGATGTGTTTGGCTGAGGACAAGTACTGGCTCATTGTCAACGGGGCGAACATAGGAAAGGACTTCGAATGGATCCGGCCTATCGTGGGTTACTTCAACGACACCACTCTTGAGAACATATCCGACAGTATAGCCCAGCTGGCACTCCAGGGGCCCAATTCAGTGGCAATCCTGAAGCAGATCACCAAATATCCCGTTGACGAAATTCGGTATTACCATGGGGCACAGGATGTGGATGTGGCAGGGATCAGCTGCCTGGTTACCAGGACCGGTTACACAGGGGAAGACGGGTTTGAGCTTTATTGCCAGGCTGACAAAGGGCCTGAACTCTATGAGGCGGTGGTTGAAGCAGGAAAGGACCATGGCTTGGTCCTGGCCGGGTTGGGCGCCAGGGATACCCTCAGGTTTGAGGCTTCCATGTCCCTCTACGGCCATGAACTTGACGAAGATCATACGCCTTTGGAAGCAGGGCTTGGCAGGACTGTTGCCTTCGACAAAGGAACTTTCTTCATCGGTTCCAAAGCTCTCATGGAGCAACGGGAAAAAGGTTTGCAGGTCAAACTTGTAGGCATTGAGATGGTGGGCAAAGGCGTGCCCAGGCACGGGTACAAGGTGTTTGATGAAACCGGCGAAAAGGAAATAGGCTATGTCACCACCGGGACTTATGCCCCCTACTTAGACAAGTATCTCGCCATGGCGTATGTGCCGGTTGAGTACAGCCAGCGAGGTACTGCCTTGAACATCGATGTAAGGGGCAGAAAGATCCCCGCCAAGGTTGTAAGGATGCCATTTTATCGCTGGGAGGTTAAGAAAAAATGAACTATCCTGAGGATCTCAAGTACACCAAAGAGCATGAGTGGGTGCGGGTTGACAACGGCAAGGCGCGTGTAGGCGTCACTTTCTACGCCCAGGACC
>JAAZEL010000067.1 GCA_012512325.1 Candidatus Fermentithermobacillaceae bacterium
GCAGAGCAAGGTAATAAGCTGCGGTTAACCCTGCAGGTCCGGCTCCCACCACAGCCACCTTCTTGCCGGTAGGCGCCTTGACCGCAAGCCTGGGCCTGGAACCGTGCCTGCTTACGGCATAATCAGCAGCAAACCGCTTGAGTTCCCTGATGGCGACAGCCTCGTCAAGCTGGGCTCTCCTGCAGCGTGACTCGCACGGATGATGACATACCCTGCCACACACTACCGGGAACGGGTTTTCCCTCAGGATTTCTTCATAAGCCTCGTCGAAGCGGCCTTGCCTTATCAGGTCGACGTAGATAGGCACGTCAACGTGAGCGGGGCATGTGTTCTGGCATGGAGCGTTAAACAAGGCCGCACACACTGACGCGGGGCATTTCTTGTCCTTGATGTGAGTCTCGTATTCTTCCCTGAAGTACTTGATTGTGGAAAGCACAGGGTTGGGAGCGCTCTGGCCTAAGCCGCACAAGGCGCTTTCCTTGATGGAGTGGCCCAATTCCTCCAGGAGTTCAATGTCTCCTTCCCTGCCTTCGCCTCTGGTGATGCGCTGGAGGATCTCCAGCATCCTCTTGGTCCCTATCCTACACGGAGCACACTTGCCGCATGATTCGGACTGGACAAACTCCAAGAAGAACTTGGCCAGGTCCACCATACAAGTGTCCTCGTCCATGACCACGAAGCCGCCGGACCCCATGATCGTACCCAACTCAGCCAGGGACTCGTAGTCCACCGGCGTGTTGAGATACTCAACAGGTATGCACCCTCCTGAGGGGCCGCCGGTCTGGACCGCTTTGAACCTCTTGCCGTTGGGAAGCCCTCCGCCTATGTCGAACACGATTTCGCCGATGGTGGTGCCCATGGGCACTTCTGCAAGCCCGTTGTTGTTGATCTTCCCGGCAAGGGCGAACACCTTGGTGCCCTTTGAGGTCTCAGTGCCGATGCTTGCCAGCCACTCGGCTCCTTTCCGCATTATGACGGGCACATTGGCGAAGGTCTCAACGTTGTTGATTACAGTGGGTTTGCCCCACAAGCCCTCGTTGGCAGGGAACGGGGGCCTCGGCCTGGGTTCGCCCCTTTGACCCATGATTGAATTGAGCAAGGCCGTTTCTTCACCGCACACAAAAGCTCCAGCGCCCAACCGTACGTCAATGTCAAAGTCGAACCCTGAGTTCAGGATATTCTTCCCGAGCAGCCCCAGCTTGCGCGCATCGTCTATGGCCTTGTACAGCCTTTCAACGGCCAGGGGGTACTCGGCTCGGACGTAAACGTAACCCCGGGAAGCGCCTACGGCATAACCTGCTATGATCATGCCTTCCAGGAGCTTGTGGGGGTCACCTTCGATTGTGGACCTGTCCATGAAGGCCCCAGGGTCACCTTCGTCAGCATTGCACACCACGTACTTGGGGGAGCCTTTGGCCTTGGCTGCAAACTCCCATTTCAACCCGGTGGGGAACCCTGCACCGCCGCGGCCTCTGAGCCCGGATTTCTTGACGACTTCGATCACTTCCTCCGGCTTCATCTGCAGTGCCTTGGCAAGGCCGAAGTACCCATCCCGGGCAATATTCTCGTTGATGGATTCAGGGTTTATTATTCCGCAGTTTTCCAGAACCACTCTGGTCTGCTTGCCGAAAAACGGAATCTCTTCGAAATCAACTATGGCTACCTCGGTTTCGGGTTCCTTATAAAGCAGCCTCTCAAGGACCCGCCCTTTAATCAGGTGCTCCTCGACAAGCTCAGGGACATCCTCTTCGTGCACTTGGCAGTAGAAGACTCCTTCAGGATACACCATCATGTTGGGACCGAAGCGGCAGAAACCGAAACACCCTGTTTCGACCACTTTTACCTCTTTGTCCAGGCCGACCCGGGCAATTTCAGTTTCCAAAGCTTCTTTGAGAGCAATGCTGCCCGATGCATGGCACCCGGTACCGGAACATACTAGGATGTGACTTCTGTAAAACTCCATCAGGCCTCTCCTCTCTCACTCAGGAATTGTCTTCTACGTTCAAAATCCATTGGTCAATCGGCTTGTGGTTCACAATGTGAGACACCACAATCTGCCTTCCCCGGGAAGGATCGACGTTACCGTACACCACTTTTGGCTGCCCCGGCATGTGGACTTCCACGATGGGTTCCCTTGCGCACAGCCCTATGCAGCCCGTCTCGCTGATAGTGACGTCGAACTTCCTCCGTACCTTGAGCTCATCGATGATGGCAAGCATGGTTTCCCTTGCGCCTGCCGCTATGCCGCATGTCCCCATCCCTACGACGATCCGGGGACCGCCTGAAGCAGAACGGAGTTGGATATCCCTCAGCGTTTCTTCCTTCAGGCGCTCAAGATCTTCCATTGATTTCATGGAACAAACCTCCCCTGTCGGGACGATAGCCTGCCAAGCTTAGTCCGCCCCTCAGTTTCTCCTCGAACTTGACTACAAAGGCCAGCTGGCCTTCTCCCTCTTTGCGGATTTCCTTTGTGTCCGACCGGAGCGATCCGGTCGGCCCTCGGTACTCAAAAACCAAATCTATCCACGGATTGCCTGCCATGAAAGAAACCAAGGTGGCCGGTATGTCACCTAAGGGCTGCCTGTCAGGATGGCTGAGCTTGTAGGTGACTGTAACTTGAGTTCCGCCTGACTCTTCCGAGTCTATAGCCACTGAACCGCCTGCCATGGCGGCAGCCTGGGCAACCAAGGGCAGTCCCAAGCCTACCTTCTTGCTGTTTGAAGAGGTGTAGAAAGGATCCAAGGCACGCACTTGCTCATCGGAACTCATGCCCTTGCCGTCATCTGAAACCCTGATTTGGAGAATGTCTGCAGCTTCATCTTCGATGATGCTAACCCTGACTTCTCCCGCGCCGGCATGGGCGCTGTTCTGCAACAAATCGAGCAGGTGCAAAGATAAGTCTATGATCCTCGCCACCTCCCTTTCTCAAGGGGAACCCAAGTCAAGGCACATGGCCTGTGCCGGCCAGCCCACTAGTCTCCGGCGGCCCGGCCGGCCTCAGCTTCCGCCTGGGCCCTGTAATAATTGATGATGGCCGGTACCTTGTCCTCGGTCATCCTGCCGTGGGTGTCCTTGTTAACCGTCATCACCGGCGCCAGCCCACAAGCACCCAGGCACCTGACCACTTCGATGGTAAACAGGCCGTCCTCAGTGGTATCTCCTGCCTTGATTCCCAGCTCCTTCTCGAGCCTGGCCAACACTTCGGGAGCTCCTCTTACATAGCAGGCAGTACCCTGGCAGATGGAGATCACGTACTTACCCCTGGGTCTCTCTCTGAAAAGGGAGTAGAAAGAGATGACTCCGTAAACCTCGGATAGAGACACTCCCAGGGTCTCAGCGACCTTGACTTGAACATCTTTGGGTACATAACCTAAACGCTCCTGTACATAGTGGAGGACTTGCACCAAGGATCCGCTGTCGCCTTTGTGCTTTTGGATGTATTCCTCTACATCCAGGTAGATTTCGGCACAATCGCACTTGTGCTCTGTGTTTTGTGACATTGCTTCCCCTCCTTCCGGTGATATGCAAACAGTTCATGGCTGAACTGAACTGCGCAACCTCAGTTCCTGCGTCATCCGGATTCCCTGCTCTCCACAGGCAACCTGCCTGATCAAGCTAACCGTCACACTTCCAGGTAATCACCGGTTGTCGTGAAGGCTCTGATACAGCAGTCCGGACATTTCAAAGGCGCTGCGGGGTGTCCAAAGGATGGTCACTCCTTCCCTCCTAGCCCGCTCGCACGTTTCTTCAGGAACTTCACGCTGGCACACCAAGATGCACGCCAACTCCAACAAGCTGGCAACTGCCACGATGTTCTCGTGGGTTTGCACAGTGAGCCAAACGTAACCTGGCTTGGCGTTGGCCATAACATGGGACAACACGTCCCCGGAATAGCCGCCTTTGATGTGCTTCAGCCGTCCTTCGGTTGAGACCGCCCGCTCAACCAGGTCAAATTTGGAGATTAGGTCTCGTACCTGCATTGACTCTTCCTTTCTACGCCTCCTGATTGTTGTGTTCACGCTCTCCCATGGCGGGAGGACGTATTCCCGCCAGGTCTTTCACTTCCTGTGCAAGGGTTTCAAGACGCTGGCGCAATATGAATATGCAATCGGACAGAGCGCCCCGCCCCAAGACCACATCTTCTGCAAGCGCCCTGCACGTAGGGGCTCCGCACGACCCGCAATCCAGGCCCGGGAGCTCGCCTAGCACCTTTTCGAGCTTGGTCAGCTTGTTCTTAGCTTCCTGGGCATCGTCATCAAGGCTGAAGATAGGCCTGGGCAGGATATCCACGCTCCACCAGAGGGCAGGATCGTCCGCTGAGATATCTTCGATAAGGGGGTTGGGCGGTGCGTCCAGATTGGCCTGAGCCAAGGCGTTCAGCCTGGCCCTCGCCACAAAGGGGTTGGATACCCCTAGGCTGCCCCCGACGCAACCCCCGGAGCATGCCTGGGCTTCCACGAAATCGAGGTCTCTCAAGACGCCCTTTTCGATCTCCTCAAATACAGAGGAGACGTGCATGATTCCATCCACTGACAAACCCCTGAGGTTCATTGCGGCCAACTCGCCGCCTGATCGGCCCCATCCAATCCCATACCCTGAAGACACAGGAAATTCAGCCGGGGTTTGCACCTGAGCGGCATGACGCTTCACCCATGCATAAGCCACGTCTATGGAAATAACCGCATCGACCATGGACCTGCCTCTGCCTACAGGCTGTCTCGCCGCGGTGATTTTGGCAGGACACGGGGAGATGAACACTGCAGCCGGCGACTTCTCAGGATGCAGCCTCTTGGCCCGCTCCTTGGCCAGCCACGCGGCTATCTCCATGGGGGCCTCACAGGGGATGAGATGCTTCAGCAAGGATGGGTATCTCACTTGGATGAACCTGAGCACTGCCGGGCAGGCACTGGAGATAAGGGGACGTATTGACGCGTTGGATTGGATGTACTCCCTCATAGCAGCTGTCACCAGATCTGCGGCAATAGATACATCAAACACTTCGTCAAACCCCCCGTCTGCACACAAGGCAGCCTTCACCGCACCGGGGGAAATATCTGCAAATTGGCCGTAAAAGGAAGGCGCCACCAGGGCTATCTTGTAATCGAAGGTATCCAGGATGTCCCAATCATCTGCAACTGCCACTTTGGCGTTGTTGGGACACCGCCTGATGCACTCGCCGCAGTCGATGCACCTGTCCTGCAGTATAAAGGCTTTGCCACCCCTTACCCTGATGGCCTCAGTGGGGCAACCCTTGATGCAGTTGGTGCACCCCAGACACCTTTCAGTTTCAAGCCTTACAGAGTGGAAATACGGCAAGGCGCTGGTCTCCTGCTTGCCGGGGAGTATGTGGCAAACCACGGTGGTACCCACGTCCAATTCTGAGGTAATCTCCATAGAGTCTGAACAGGCTTTGGCATTGGGCAGTCCCATCCCTGCTCCGTACCCCATTTCCTTAACATGGCCGGGAGCTGTGGAATAGCCTTCGGTCATGGCCTTTTCTATGTCCTCGATGCCCGGGCCTGTGTCGGTTACCACTATTTCAAGGGCACCGTCTTTCCAAAAGGTGCTTACCGCGCCCTGGGAGGCATGGATCACGATGTTCATGGCCAGCTCGTAAGCCACAATCAAAGCGCGTCTTGAGGCGTTCGGCGGGAAACCTATGCTGAGCAGAGCGCGTTTGAGCTTAGAAGTCTCCGTTCCTACTGTGCTAAACTCTCCGTTGCTCACTGAGTACTTGTATATAAGCCTTTCAGGAGCCGCCACTGCCATGCCTATTGCCTCCAAACCTTTCAAATCCACCTAATACGATAGAAGCTACAACAGCTCCTGCAAGAGCGGTTATGAGCTGGGTTATGGTCAACGATGTATAGGCAGGTGCAGGGACCTGGGTCCCATGGGCCATGAGGTACCTGATCCCCAGAGTCATTACGATGAACTTCGCAAAAGCAGCGAGCCCCATTGCAAGATATCTGTTGTACCTGTGGAGGAAACCTGAGACAAGCGCCAAGCTTGCATTTCCGGCCATTATGACCGGCACTGCAGGGGCAAAGCCCATTATCCCTGTGATCAGGGCAATCCACGGGGTGAGGAACCCCACTAACGCTCCGCTGACAGGGCCGATATATATCGATGCCACGTACAGAATTGCATTTATGCCTGGTCCTGTGATGGGCTGGCGCAAATTGAGGGCTTGGAAGGCAATAGCTACGCCGGCGATAACCGCAGTTCTAGCGACAGTCCGCAAATCCATGTTCAATGTGGTGGCCCCCTCTCCCCCACCCTCATGCTACCGCATGGCAATGAAGTCCCGGCCCTTAGGCCTGGCTGTCTCGCATTGTGCAGCACAAAAAATCAGGAAGAGGTGTTAGCTGCGATGTAAACATGTAACACTATTCCATATTGTTCTGCGTTACTGCTGCAATGGCTACGAGAATGCCAACTTCCCGTTTGTGATGATTATCACTATCACGGCCAATTCTATCACAAAGCGTGGAGCAGCTCAATCACCTCTTGTTCCACGAGCCCCGAGATTGACAACATGATCAAGCATGCCTAAAATTTGCCTAAGACAGGAGGTTGTGGCTATCCGGTATGATTCTTACTGCGGCCTGTACTGCGGGGCGTGCGATTCCCTCCTCAGGGCCGAAGCCCGCCATAAGAATCGGCAGCCTGTGGTGAACACCAAGGGAGAAGTCTGCCATGGGTGCAGCTGTCCGTCATCTCTGCTGTTTTGCGCCATATTGCCGGAGTGTCAAGGGGGATGCGAAGGAATCCAGGTGTCACATGTACCTTCTTACCCCCGCCACAGGCCTTCGGCCCGGGTAATGTCCATTACGAAAATGATCCCCGCACCCGGCTTATCTATATCCAGCTTATTCTTTATCGCGTTCACAATGGCGTCAGTCCTATCGGTACTCGATATGATCAGGATAACGTCTTTTTCAGGTTCAATCTGGATGTTGAACAGCGTTTGTTTTTCCTGGCTGGCGGCACCTCTCCCGTGAATTATGGTACCCCCTGTGGCGCCGGCGGATTTTGCAGCTTCCAACACCTCATCCTTTGAACCCCTGTTGACCACTACGAAGATAGCCTCGTAATCCAAGCCGTTCGCACCTTCCTTCTTCTCGCAAGGAGAAACGATCTGTGAACCGTCATCCTTCCAAAAGCCATACTTTACAGGCATAGAAAACGCGATGCCTTTATGGGGTTTGTTAAGGCCTAATTGCCTTACCACCTCATGGTACAAGTCATCTTCCAGGGCTTCGTCCACCAGCGCCAGGAAAACCTCTTTCCTGGAATCCAAGATGCCCAGCAAATTCAACATGTCGCTGGATACGGTACCCCGTCCCAGGAAAATGGTGCCCCCAACGCCTCCTAACTTCCTGTATATGTCAAACATCTTGCTTCCCTTGCCGAAGTCCAGAATGCACCAGAACAGCCGCATTCCGTGTTTCGGAGAGTCCATGGCTATCTCCCCTCCTCCCTGGTTTGACTTCTCAACGCTCTTCTTTCCGCCATCCTGTACAGGCCACCTAGGATTTGTATCGTCACCAAAGGCATCATAGCTACCATAGCGATAACCCCGAAACCGTCTACCATAACACTCGCCGTGGGGATGGCGTTTGCAGCCCCTTGGGCAAAGGCAAGCACGAAGGTGGCGGTCATGGGGCCTGAAGCCACGCCCCCCGAATCGAAAGCTATACCAACAAAAACAGGAGGCACCATGTAGGACAGTACTATCGCCAGAGCAAACCCCGGCAAGAGGAAGTGCCACAACCTGAGCTGCGGCATCATAATCCTGAGCATAGCCAGACAGACCGCCAGGGCAATAGCTATCGACAGGGCTGCCAGGATCACCTTTCTCTTGATCCTGCCAGCGGTAACCTCTTCTATCTGCTCGGTTAACACGTGAACCGCCGGCTCAGCCAGGACGACAACCGTACCCAGCACAAAGCCGATTACAGGCAGGAACCATCTGTGATTAGCCGCTATATGCTCCCCCATATACCTTCCCACTTCCATGAAGCCGGCATTTACCCCGGTCAAGAACAAGACAAGTCCTATGTAGGCGTACAGCAAGCCTTTCAGGATCGAATCCCTGGTCCTCTTACCGGTCTTGAACACCTTCCAGTCAAAGAGCAAGAACAGACAGGTAAGAGGAGCCAGGGTGAGAATAGACTCTTTCATCATTTGGGGAAACAGGCGCACATAGGGAGCAAGTATCCCTACGTTTGGCCGGAAAGGATCCGCCGCCCCCTGGATGTTTCTGAGACCCATGGCTATGCTCATCATCATGACGGCAAAAATAGGCCCAGCGGAAGCCTGACCTACCAAGCCGAAGCTGTCCTCTTCGAAGGTGTCTCCGCCTTTCAACTGGGACACACCGTAATCCAAGGCCAGGATAAAAGGCGTTGTCATTGCGCCTGTGGTAGCCCCTGACGCATCTACCGAGATAGCCAGGAACTCCTCGGAAGTCCTGAGGCCCAGGAAAAAGATAATTGCATAAGCTATTGTGAACACAACGTTTAGCGGCTTTGAATACAGTATCCTCAACAAACCTATCGCAACCATTATTCCCACACCGGCGGAAACCACCATCAAGACGAGGGAACTGGGTACAACGCCTCCGGATGCCTATCCCACCTGATCCGCCAGGATCTGCAGGTCAGGCTCGGCAACGGTAATGAGAAACCCCAGCAGAGCACCGAGGATGCCAACCGCCCAGGGGTTGTTTGATCTGGCCAGGGCATGTCCCATCAGGTTGCCGATGGGTTGAACACCCAGGCCTGCACCAAACAGGAATATCCCAAGCCCTATCGTTACGGCAACAGCGCCTATTATGAACCGAATGAGGAGAGTGCTTTCTATGGGTACTACCGTCAGACTGAGTATTACAACGATGATCGTTATGGGAAACACCGACAACGATACTTCCCTTAATCGAGCCAGCAGTATGTTCAAGTAATCTCTCCTTTCCGCATCGGGATTCTACGCACAAGCCGCGTGAAAACCGCACATACTCCGGTTCTTTATCATGTAGGCGCACTATCACCATTTCATCATACTATCGAAACCCGGGCAAGGCAATCCATCGGCCTGACCGGTGCCATCAGCCTGACAGGTCGACGCCTTGATAAGGCCGGCAAAACCAAGTCCCTCCGGCGGGAAAGGCGGGTTGTCACATCCCGCGGGAGGTGACACGACTTGCCCGCAAAACGCCTTCTTGCCTTGAATGTTGAGATCATCATGGCAGGAAGCGCCAGTGTAATCGGGCGGTGGAAGTCAAGTGAATGTCAAGTGCATTCTTGGCAGGGTCGCTATTCAAGAACAAACCCCTTAAAGTCAACCCGGTCAGAATCCCCGGTGCACACCTCCAGATGAACCAGGCCGAGGTCATACTGGCCAAGGTCGGTTTCGAGATCATTAAGCGATTTGGCCTCGCCGTTCACCCTGACGTAGGTCTGAGAATCCAGGTGGTTCTTGTACGCTGTGAGCTTGAGTAGCCTGTTGGCATTGTTGAACACCCAGAAACCCATAATCTTCGTATCGGATCGGTCGGTCTTGGAGTAATCCGCGACAACCTTGAAAGCATCCTTCGAAGAATGCGCTAGGGCCAGCTTGTCGCTGGGGACGGCCGTCACCGCCTTTTGACTGGAGAAATCCAGCCGACATTTTGCTTCAACCCAAACAGTCCTGGGACAGATGTGGGCAAACATAACACCTGCTTCGTAGATGTGTCCGATGTTTCCAAAATGCAATCCGTCGGGAATAACCTCGGCAAGGGTGTATGAGCTGTGCTGCAAGAACATCTCAGTGTACTTATTCAGGTCGATAAGTTCCAAGTCGTAGGCTTCTGCGATTTCCTTCTTGACCTCATTTGCAATCGAGTTAACCCATTCACCTGTACGCAAGGGGTAGAGCCTGATGAAATCGCTATGCACGCCCGGTTCTACCACTGCCTGGGCAGTGAGCAAGAAAGGTTGGATTTCTTTTTCGTAGAAGCGTTCCACCATCTGGATCACATCGTCGCGAAAACCTTCCCGATAGGCTTTTGCAGACGTGTATAGCAGGCGGTCGTTAATGCCGTAGCCGATCCCCGCCATCCTGACGTCGGCATAAACCGACTTATTTCCCCATTCCCTCTCGAAGTTGTCCAAGGCCCACTTGATGTGCGTTCCGGCATGCCCTGCGTTGTATATCCTCAAGATGCCGTTGGCGGTTGCCTCCCTCAAGTACTGTTCCAGCAGCCTTGGAAAGGCGATAGGGTTGCGGTTGTCCCTTGCCCCTGCGGTCAAATGCATGATGCTGTCATCTGTCCCGAAGCCATCCACAGTGCTGTCCCCTGCAATGGCCACGGGGAATTTTTCGCCTTCCAGCCACGCAACCCATGCATCGTTTAGTGTATACAGACGCGGCATATGGCCTGTCACCTCTTGCTGCAACTGTCGTTGTCGTTGGATGGTCTTACTCTGGATAGCCTTGCTCACGATGGCCTTACATACCTAACCAGTGTCTGCGAAAATCTCATCTATATTGTCATCAGGGTCTGCAAACAGCGCCGTCCGTTGATTCCATGGCGTATTGGCAAGTGGGTGAACGTTCCACATACCCTCCAAGGTCATTCTTGATCCTGAAGCCGAGCACCTGGTTGTAGAAGCCCCTCATAGTGTCGATGTTATCTGTTAGGATTGTAATGAGGTTGATCTGTGCTTTCATGGAAGACCAATTCCCTCCTGTCAAGGCCAAAGGGAGTCTGTCCGGAAGTGCCGAATCCGGCAATCCGACTTGACGTGTCCTAGTCCTTCACCAGACGGAGTCAGATCTCCTGTCTCCCAGAGGCCAATGCGCCGACAGCCAGGAACATGAGACCAATGCACAAGGGCATCCGCCAAAGCAGGGCCATCCAGGTCACCCCTGTAACCTCAACTTATGTAGTATTAGGTTCGGAGCTGTCGGACCTGGTCTGAAATCGACCGGCTTGCAACTTCATCTGGTTTGGATTTGACCAGAGTCGTCTGACTTTGTCCGGGAGTGGCCTGCAATCGGCCGGTCTTGCGGTGCGTCTGGCTGGGATTTGACCACTTCTCTACTGAAGGTGGCCTCAGATTGACCGGAGTTGCGGGAACAGCTTCGGCTCTGGTTTGGAACTGACCGGATCAGCATCCCATCTGGCTTCGGTTTGACCACTTCGGGACTAAGAGTGGTTTGGATTTGGCCGGTGTCGTCTCATTTTGCCCAAGAGTGGCCTGCAATTGGCCCGTCTTGCGCTGCATCTGGTTTCGTTCTGGCCACTTCAAGGTTGAAGCCGGTTCCGAATTGACCAGAAGCGTAGGAGCTTAAGCGCGACTGGTTTGGAATTGGCCGGACCGGTGCTACAAGTGGTTAGTCGGTAGCCACTGCGACCCGGAGACTGGTTTCCAATTGACCGGGGATTTCAGGATCCGGTTCCGAGCTGGCCAGGAATTGACCACACCCATGCTCTTACTGGTCTGAACTTGGCCACTCCGGCCGTGGAACCGGATTTGAGAAGTTAAGGAGATCCGGTCGGGAACCCGCCCGCAGTTGATTAAGACACTGCCGCATATATCCCGCCTTGGCCGCTCCAGGCCGACAATAACATAAACAGCCGCCCCCGTCCCAATCCAGTGTACACATCTTTTCCGTTGTACAGCCTTCCATAAAGGACTACCCTTGTCCGATGGAGAACTCCTCAAGAAAGCCACAGCGGCTAGCCTGGCCAGACTACACTCATGTGGGCCGGAGCCATGTGAAGCTCGCAAGCACGCCAAACAAAGGAGGGAACGCCTTGCCTTCCAAGGTTCCTATAACATTCGACAGGTACTTGCTGTATGCAGAGATCAAGCAATACCTTGAAAACGTGGCAGCTGCATATCCCGAGTTATGCAGCTTGAGTTCCATCGGAAAAAGCTACGAGGGACGGGACATCTGGTTGCTTACCGTAACCGCAGGCTGCACCGCGGAGGCACCCCATGAGAAACCCGCCATATACGTTGACGCAAACATACACGCAGGCGAAGTCACCGCGAGTATGGCGGCCCTGTACCTCATCGACTACCTCCTCGGGAACTTCGGCATAGATGACAGAGTCACCCGCCTGTTGGAACGGGTCACTTTCTACGTGCTCCCTCGGGTCAACCCGGACGGGGCGGAGCTTTACCTTACCACCCCCCATATGCTCAGAAGCAGCGTAAAGGTGTGGCCCGATGACGGCATACAAGACCTTCCCGGGCTTCACCGCGCCGACGTGGACGGCAACGGCATGATCCTCGAAATGAGGGTCAGGAATGACAACAAAGGGGAATGGAAAGCTTCCGCCAGGGATCCAAGGCTCATGATTCCCAGGCAGCCAGGAGACACGGAAGGGCCTTTCTACCGGATCTACCCTGAAGGGTACATAAAGGACTACGAAGGTGAGCCCATCGCGGTGCACAAGACGCCTTGGGGCTTGGATCTGAACAGGAATTTCCCGTCCAACTGGGACCCTGACGTGCCGGGGGCTGGGGAATTCCCTGCAGGGGAGCCTGAAACCCATGCCCTCGTCCGGTTCATAGTAGACCATCCCAACATTGGGGCCGTTCAAACCCTCCACACGGCAGGGGGCTTGTTTTTCAGGAACCCTTGCAAGTGCGACGAAAACAAGATGGACCCCCAAGACCTGGTAGCCACCAAAGCCATTGCCCGCCAGGGCACCAGGGTCACCGGGTATCCCGATGTCAAATCGCCCAACAGTTCGACCCTGACTGAGTGGGCTTACGAGCACAGGGGCATAATCGCCTACACCACCGAACTGTGGAACCGTTATCAGCGGGCCGGGATAGATCTTGAAACCGTAAGGGACAAATCAGAGCCCGATAAGTTTCCCGATGAGTATGAAGAGATGTGCCTGAAGCTCTTAAAGTGGAATGACAGGGAGCTTTCGGGCAAAGGTTTCGTGGACTGGACTCCCTTTGAACACCCCCAGCTGGGCACCGTTGAAATCGGCGGCTGGGACAAGAAGTTCTGCGTCCAAAACCCGCCTCCCCACTTGTTGGAGGAGGAATGCCGCAGAGCCGCCATGTGGATTATGCAGCACGCCGCCTCTCTACCGTGGGTCAATATCACCGACATCAGAGTGGGTGACATCAGCGGCACTCTGAAGCAGGTAACAGCCGTGATTGAAAACTGGGGCTACTTACCCACAGACATCACCAACAAAGCTGTGCAGCTCAAACTTGTGCGGAAGGACACCGTGGAGCTTAAGGCAGGCCCCGGAGTGGAAATCATGGGCAAGGCCAAGCAAGAAACAGACTTCCTGGAAGGATACATAAGCGGCACAAAGAGTCCTGCCAAGTCTACAGTAAAGGTATCATGGGTGGTGAAGTTGTCTCGGGATCATTCCCCTTCCCCCTCGGTGACCGTTGAGTACAGGAGCGAAAGGGGCGGAACTGCAAGAAGAACGTACCATTTTGGGAAGGACGACATCCAATAGGACATAAACCGGCAGAGACGCCTGACAGATGCGTGTTGCCTGCCTGGCGAGGCTGCCCCATAAAGATGAACAGGAAGGCGCCCTGGTACCCACGCCTTTGCAAGACACAATAGCTTTGCAGCACATCCATCACAAAAGCCGTGAGCCGGGCAACCGCCTCACGGCTTATTTCATTCCTGTCCCTAGTTTTTCTCGTTAATCCCTCTCGCAATGAAACCCGCCGCTCGCAAGTGAAACCCACTGCCGGAGGACACCAACCGAAGCAGTTGACCTGGAAGCAGCTGGAACGCTTGCCCTAACACCCGGCTGGCTCGGCCTGGAGTCCCACGGCAAGATGCATGTGGAAGGTTCATCTGAGTCTCAAACCGGGCTACTTCGACTTGGAGTCCTCTTCAGGCTCCAAGTCTTCCCCGATCACTATGATTTCAGGTTCCAAGATAACACCGTAATTCTCGTATACCTTATCCTTGATGATGTCCATGAGGGTAAGAACGTCTTTCGCGGTAGCACCGCCGCTGTTCACTATGAAACCTGCGTGTTTCGGAGAAACCATGGCGCCCCCGCAGGAAAACCCTTTGAGCCCCAGTTCTTCAATCATGGCACCCACATACCTGCCGGGCGGCCTTCTGAACGCACTCCCTGCAGAAGGCATGTCAAGAGGTTGCTTCTCTGCCCTTTGCTTGAGATGCTCCACCATTACCTTGCGTATCCTATCCCTGTCCCCCGGCTTAAGGATAATCTCCACGTTGAGGATGAGAAGGTCGTCCCTGGACAGGAATAAAGAGTTCCTGTAGCAAAATAGCGCTTCCTGGCTTGATATCCAGTGGGTATCGCCGTCGGTTGTCGCCACTTCAACCCTGCTCACCAGGGAACCTATGTCGCCACCGTAAGCGCCCGCGTTCATCGTAACGGCCCCGCCCATGCTACCTGGAATTCCCACTGCAAACTCCAGGCCTGACAACTCATAGTCCACGCTGGCTTCGACAATCGTCTGAAGCAGCGTTCCGGAACTGACCATGAGGCTCTTGGACCCGTTCCTTTCGATCCCTGTGTATCCGGAAGCCAATTTGATCACGCAGCCTCGCACACCACCATCCCTGACCAGCAAATTGGTCCCATTGCCGATGGTGTGACAGGGCACATCAAGTTTCTTGCACATTAACCAGGCATTAATGGCATCATCACGGGTACCTGGAACGATGAGGAGGTCACATGGCCCGCCGATACGGAATGATGTATGCTTTGACATCGGCTCGGAGAAAAACACTTGAGAGTTGGTCAGTGAAGACGCGATCTGCTCATAAGCCCCGCCGGATTCAGCGCTTCCACCGCCCATGGCCGCTCCTCCTCTCTCAATAAACTATGCTCCCCTATCATGATAGTAGTTTGTCCTTTAGGATTGTATTGACCTTGGCCGGGTTGGCTTTCCCTCTGGTCCGCTTCATAACCTGTCCGACCAAGAATGCAACGGCCTTAGTCTTCCCCGCCTTTATCTCTTCAACTACCTCAGAGTGCTCTGCTATAACCTCATCCACAATCCGCACGATGCTTTCGTCATCCGAGATCTGTTCCAAGCCGCGCTCTTTAACTATTGTACGCGGATCCTGCCC
>JAAZEL010000005.1 GCA_012512325.1 Candidatus Fermentithermobacillaceae bacterium
AAGAAGAATGCGAAAGGTTGGGCATGGAGTTTATTGAGGTCTCCGCGCCTGATCCCATGGGCCCCGACGGGATCCCCGGGACTCAGAGGTTCATCCTTGAGGATGTGCCCCTCCAGGTTCAGACCCACGGCAAAGACATCGCAGTGTTCGGCACAAACCTGTCCATGCAGGAGCCTTTGATCGAGGCCGCCCTCCAGGCAGGGTGCTTGTTCCCTGAACCGTGCAGCCCCGGTCCGACCATGGGTTATCCCGGAGCCCTGGGAATTGACGTCAAGGGCATGGAAGGCGACATGAAAGCCATCATGGATGCCATTGAGAAGGAGATTGTGGCAAAGGGCGGAGCGGGTCGATTTGCAACCTGGCCTGTTGCCCTCAACATGACCATCATCCAGGCTTTGACTGAACTCGCCATCCAGTCTATTGACGGCGGAGACGCCGACTTCTCCGACCTGGATACTCTCAAGGCGCAGCTGGAGAAGGAAGCCGACAACGAGATGATGGTGCGGCGGCTTATAGAAGGTGCCAACTACTACGTAGTGATTTCGGGTTCATACATTTTCGGTGCTGACAACTAGCTGAGCCTGAAGGAACAAAGAAGGAAGTTTGCGGGCAGCAGGGCGCGGAGTTCTGCTGCCTCACTGTAAATGCACCGGCAAGGCAATACGGAAGCAGGGGTGGTAGCCATTGGGAGAAGCAAGGGTGCTTGAAATAAAGAACGTTTCCAAGTGCTACGGAGACAATCCGGTGTTAAACCAAGTCAGCCTAACATTGCACCGGGGCGAAATCCATGCGTTGGTCGGGGAGAACGGGGCAGGCAAGAGCACCCTGATGAACATCCTGTTCGGGATGCCGGTCATCCATGAAACAGGCGGGTTCACAGGTGAAATGTGGGTCAGCGGAAACAAGGCCGAGTTCAAGAGCCCCAGGGACGCCATGGAAGCCGGCATAGGGATGATCCATCAGGAATTCATGCTGCTGCCTGGTTTCTCCGTGGCTGAGAATGTCAAGCTGAACCGCGAACCTACCAGGCCGAACCTGATTTCCAAAGCCGCAGGGCCGAAACTGGAGTCTCTCGATTGGCACAAGATGGGCTCAGATACCAGGCGGGCATTGGACAGGATCGAGATGGATGTGGATGAATGGTTGCCCCTGGTGGGCATGCCCGTGGGCCACCGCCAGTTCATCGAGATTGCGAGGGAAATCGACAAGATAGACTTGTCCTTGCTGGTCTTGGATGAACCTACTGCGGTGCTTACCGAGACTGAGGCGGCAAGCCTGCTATCCATACTGAAGAGTCTGGCCGAATCGGGCGTGAGCGCGTTGTTCATCAGCCACAGGCTCGACGAGGTGTTTGAGGTGGCCGACACCATCACGGTACTCCGTGACGGTGAAGTGGTGTGCACACTCCCCAAGCACGAGGCCAGAATCGAGGCTATCGCAGAGATGATGGTCGGCAGGAAACTCGGGCGTCTCAAGGCTGCGGGTTCCGGCAGAGCCAATGACAACGGGAACATTTTGGAAGTCAGTAACCTGAGAGTGGACATGCCGGGAGAGTATGTAAATGATGTTACCTTTTCGGTCAGACGAGGAGAAATCTTCGGGATAGGTGGGCTTGCAGGGCATGGCAAACTCGGGATCGCCAACGGCCTTATGGGGCTGTACCGGGCGTCAGGCTCTGTGATGTGCGATGGCGAAGAGATACCCTTGAATGACCCCAAAGCTGCCATGGAAGCCGGGCTGGTACTGCTGTCGGAAGATCGCCGGGGCGTAGGGCTTCTGCTCGATGAGTCCATCGAAAACAACATCGCCATGCCGGGCATTGTGGGCCGCAACAGGTTTGTCAGGAAGCTGGGGCCCCTGCCTGTCTCGATAGAGGACCGGAAAGCCATCAGGGAACATGCCCGGGAGATGATCTCTTTGCTGGATATCAAGTGCACAGGGCCCGGGCAGGCCGTACGCCGGTTGAGCGGAGGCAATCAGCAAAAGGTGTGCGTGGCCAAGGCCATAACCATGCAGCCCAAGATCCTGCTTGTCTCCGAGCCAACCAGGGGGATAGACATCGGGGCGAAGGAACGAGTGTTGAACGTAATAAGGCGGCTCAACGAGGAACAGGGGATCACCGTCATAATGACCTCGTCTGAGCTGGCAGAGCTAAGGGCTATGTGCGACCGGATAGCTATCATGTACAACGGAAAGATACAGGGGATCCTGAGACCTGATGCCCCTGATGCCGAATTCGGCTTCTGTATGGCCGGGGGAGGAGGGAAGGCAAGTGATTGATTCATTGAAAGACATAGTAAAAGCTGTCGGCCTCCCAAGGCTAACGATAGTGCTGTTTCTCGTAGGTCTGCTGGTCATAGGCTTCGTAAATGAGTTGCCCGTTTCCATGCTCCTGGGCAATTCCTTGGTCAGGATAGGGATGAACGGGGTGATGGTGCTGGCAATGGTGCCCAGCGTGCAGTCGGGCGTCGGGCTGAACTTCGGGTTGCCCCTGGGTATCATCGGTGGCTTGCTTGGCATGTTGGTCGTGATGGAGTTCAGAATCGGGGGTTTCCTCGGCCTTGGGATTGCCCTCCTAATTGCGGGCATCCTGGGTGTTGCATCAGGCTATGTGTATGGGCCCATCCTCAACAGGGTACGCGGGCAGGAAATGATGATAGGCACCTATGTGGGGTTCTCCATCGTGGCTGCCATGTGCATGTTTTGGATATTGGCACCCTTCAAGAACCCTGAAATGATTTGGGTGATTTCAGGCAAGGGG
>JAAZEL010000068.1 GCA_012512325.1 Candidatus Fermentithermobacillaceae bacterium
AAGCATTGGGATCTGTTTGAGAACGGTTGGGAATTGAGAGGCTTGCCGGAAGCGGCTTACAGGGCGCTGGCAGGGCTCATGGCTTATCTGGATGCCACCCAAATGATGGAACCCAGTCACCTGAAAAGGCCCAGCCTTTACTTGCAAGAGGCGTTTGTGGAACTCGACCAGTCCACCAGGAGAAACCTGGAGCTCACCAAGCGCCTTCAAGGTGAAACCTACGGATCCCTTGCGTGGGTCTTGGACAAGTGTTGCACTACCATGGGTTCCAGGCTGCTCAAGAAATGGGTAGAACGCCCCTTGAGGGATCCTGCGGCGATACGCGAGAGATTGGATGCAGTTGATGAAATCCACCGAAATGCAGCCCTAAGGAGCGGCTTGAGAGAATCCCTTTCAGGTATCCGCGACTTGGAGAGGCTGGTTGCGAGGATCTCTTACAAGTCATGCAACGCGAGGGACCTGATTGCAGTTGCCACTTCCCTCGAACAGGTACCCCGCCTCAAACAGCGGACGGCAGGTGCCTCATCCCGGCTGCTTCAATGGATAGCAGATAAGCTTGATGAAGTGCCCGAGGTCGTCCGAGCGGTACGTGAAACCCTGGTGGACGATCCCCCGGTGTCCTTGACCGAAGGCGGCATAATCCGCCCGGGATACAGCCCTGAGGTGGATGAACTCAGAGACCTGGCCGCCGGGGGCAAACACTGGCTCATCGAGTTCGAAGCCAGGGAGCGGGAGAGGACAGGCATAAAGTCCCTCAAGGTAGGGTACAACAAAGTATTCGGGTATTACATAGAAGTCACCAAGCCCAACTTGAGTCTGGTGCCTGACGATTATGTGAGGAAGCAGACCCTGGTGTCCGCCGAAAGGTTCATTACCCCTGAGCTCAAGGAGAAAGAGACGGCGATTCTGGGAGCCGAAGAGAAACTGTTCAACGAACAATACAGGCTGTTCTGCGAGTTGCGTGATTGCGTCGAATCCCATGTAAGGCGGCTGCAGCAGACGGCAGCGGCCATAGCCCAGCTGGATGTGTGCTGCAGCCTGGCTGAAGTGGCATGTCTGTACGGGTACGTGAGACCTGAGGTCACCGAAGAAGGGCCTATCATCATCGAAGAAGGCCGGCACCCTGTGTTGGAGAGGGTGCTCCCGCCGGGAAGCTTTGTGCCCAATGACTTGGTGCTCGACGAGAAGCAAAGGGTGTTGATTATCACCGGTCCAAACATGGGGGGTAAGTCAACCTATTGCCGGCAAAACGCCCTTATAGTGCTCATGGCCCAAATGGGCTCGTTTGTGCCATGTAAGTCGTGTACCGTTTCATGCGTGGACAGGATTTTCGCCAGGGTAGGGGCATATGACGACCTGGTTCTGGGCCGGTCCACTTTCATGGTTGAGATGAACGAGGTGGCCCGGATTTTGCGGAACGCCACTTCAAAGAGCCTGGTCATACTGGATGAGATAGGCAGGGGCACCAGCACTTTCGACGGACTTTCAGTGGCGTGGGCGGTTGTGGAATTCCTGGCCGACAAGAAGACCATGGGTGCAAGGGGGCTTGTGGCCACCCATTACAGGGAACTCACCCTGCTTTCCGACTTGAAGGCAGGTGTAGCCAACTACCACGTTACCGTCAAGAAATCAGGGGATGACATCGTTTTTCTCAGGAAAGTCCGGAAAGGGGTTGCTGAAGGCAGCTTCGGGATTGACGTGGCCCGTATGGCAGGGTTGCCCGAGGATGTGATATCCAGGGCAAGGGAGATCCTTCACGCCCTTGAAACGGAAGCCCGCAAAGGTGGTTCGGCCAAAGGGATTCTGGGCAGGCTTGCCTCGAGAACTGCGGGAACCGCGTTCATACCTGAAGGCCAACACCTCTTACTTGGCCCTGACAGCCCGCGCCGGGGAGAGACGGTGCCCGAAGGCCATCGCAGGGTGCTCTCAAGACTCAAGGAACTTGATGTAAACAACATGACCCCTTTGCAAGCGTTGGAAACGTTGTACGCGCTTACTCAGGAGTTCAACCGCGAACAGGGTGATGACTAATGCCTGCTTCCATCAGAAAGCTGGACCCTTTGGTTGCCAGCCAAATCGCCGCGGGGGAAGTGGTAGAACGGCCTGCTTCGGTTGTAAAGGAATTGGTTGAAAATTCGATTGACGCAGGGGCTGACAGGATCTCAATAGAGATAGTCCATGGGGGAATGAAACTCATCAGGGTGAGCGATAACGGCAAGGGAATGAGCCGGGAAGACGCCCTCTTGTCACTTGAACGGTTTGCCACATCCAAGATAAGCTCGGTAACCGACTTGGACAATATAGGGACCCTTGGTTTCAGGGGAGAAGCCTTGCCATCGATTGCGTCATGCTCCAGATTGGTGTTGGAAACAAAGACCGCAGGGTCGGATGAGGGAACCTCGGTGAGAGTGGACGGCGGGAGTGTAATCCGCGTTTCGGAGAAAGGGCTGCCTCAAGGTACCACCATCACTGTAACTGACCTGTTCTTCAATACGCCCGCCCGCTTCAAATTCATGAAGTCCAGGGCCACCGAAAGAAATGCGGCGATTGACACGGTGGAGCGGCTTGCCCTCGCCTGGCACGATATAAGCTTTGCTCTCACGTCCGATGGCAGGATGGTGCTCCACACCACAGGCAAAGGACTGAGGGATGCATTGGCAAACATATTCGGCCCTGACACCCTTGAGTCAATGGTGAAGGTATGGGGGGATTACAGTGGCATCAAGATCAGCGGCTTTGCAGGCCTGCCCAGGCTGTATCGGAGGTCTAGGGACAGGCAGTTGTTCTCCGTGAACCGGAGGCCGGTGAAGAACACATGTCTGGGATGGGCGCTTGATAGCGCTTATGCAGGCCTTTTACCTCCCAAGACCTACCCCGTTGCAGTACTGGACCTTACCTTGGAACCAGGAAGCATAGACGTTAACGTGCATCCCACTAAAGCGGAGATAAAGTTCGGAAATGAAGCTCTGATAAGGCGCATGATCACCCAGAGGGTGAGGGAAGCCCTGTCCCAGGCGGGGTATGTTAGTGATCCGCCGGTGATAAGCCAGGGTGTGGTAAGGTTGGGCGGGCCTTCAGGCGTATCCGCGCCAAGGCGGGAGGACCCGCGAGGCATAATCGAAGACATAAGGCAGATGCAAACACACCCCTTAACCCTGCACGACGAGGGTCGTCGGCTACTTGATGACACTGAACAGGAAGCTGAGTGGGAATACTTGGGTTCACTCCAGGACATGTACCTGGTTGCCAAGACCCCTGATTCGCTGCTCATAATCGACCAGCATGCCCTCGCAGAAAGTCTTGCATACCATTGCCTGGTGCGGGGCGAAGGCGGAAGCCAGGAACTGCTCCTGCCTGAAGTGGTGCAGCTGGAACCAAGACAGGCGGTGCTCTACCAGGAATACGGAGAGCGGCTGGAGCAGGTGGGTTTTTCTGCAAGGCCCATAGGCACACGCACCGTCTTGGTGACCAGAGTGCCTGTGATCTTGGGACAACCCCTTCCTGCGGCTTCAGTCAAGCAGGTGTTGCTAGATGCCTATGAAGGCTCATCCCACATATCTCCCGACAGGGCGGTGGCCCAGGCCCGGATAGCTACCGCCGCGTGCCATGCTTCGATTAAGGCACGGCAACCTCTGTCCCGACAAGAAGCACAGGCGTTGGTGCAGTCCTTGCGGGCCAACCCCGAAGCCCGCACATGCCCCCACGGCAGGCCGACGGTTCAGGTGATTCCCGTGGCTGAGCTGGACAGGTTTTTCGGCCGCTAGGCGCACACGATGCAGATACTGTATAATTGAACTGTCATCGCGGGATTGTCATGGACTCATACATGGAGATGGGAAATGCTGAGAGGGTGTAGGGGTCAAATTGACTAAAGCCTTGGTGATTACAGGACCAACTGCCTCAGGGAAATCCCAGTTGGCTTTGGATTTGGCCGAAGTCTATCCCATGGAGCTTGTCTCCGCAGACTCGATGCAGGTGTACCGTTACATGGATATCGGTACCGACAAGGCCACTCCGGAGCAGATGAGGCGTGTCCGTCACCACTTGATAGACATAAAATACCCCGATGAAGACTGGAGCGTAAGCGAGTTCCAAGTACTTGCCAGGAAGGCGGTGGCAGAGATTGCCGGAAGGGGCCGCCTGCCGTGCATCGTGGGTGGTACCGGATTCTACATAAGGGCGTTTCTATGCGATTACCCTCTTAGGGAAGCGCCCCCTGACAAGCAGCTTCGTCAAGAACTGAAGGCTCTGGCAAGACGCCAAGGCAACGCCGCAGTCCACGACATGCTTAAAGACATCGATCCCGAGTCATACAGCACTTTGCACCCCAATGACCTCAAAAGGGTCATCCGGGCAATCGAGTACTACCGGGCGACAAACCGCCCTATTTCCGAGCGGAAGTACCTCAAGCAAGAACGCGTATATGATTCCCTGATACTTGGCATTCAATGGGATCGTAAAGAATTGTACGAAAGAATCGATAACAGAGTGGACGAACAATTCAACAGAGGGCTTGTGCAAGAGGTACTGAATCTGGTAAAGATGGGATATACTGAAGACCTGAACAGTATGCAAGGACTGGGCTACAAAGAAGTTATACGGATGCTCAAAGGGTTGGCCACTGAGGCGGAGACCAGAGTAATCTTGAAAAGAAACACAAGGCGGTTCGCCAAGAGACAGCTGACATGGTTTTCCAAGGAGGAAGGCATAATTTGGCTGCCCTTTGGCAAGCATAAGTCTCGAAACCAGCTTATAGAACAAGCCCGGCGCCTGATCGATGATTGGCTTGGGACCTGATTCATGCACCGGAGGACAACTGGAGGGAACAGAAATGGGTGCGAAGAGTGCAATTAACCTTCAGGATACTTACCTGAACCAAGTCAGAAAAGACAATATCCTTGCCACCGTATACCTGGTCAATGGATTCCAACTCAAAGGTTTCATAAAGGCTTTCGACAGCTACACAGTCTTGCTGGATGTAGACGGGAAGCAAATGCTCATATACAAACACGCCATCTCAACTATCAACCCCTTTCGGCCTGTAAACTTCTCAGTCCATCGGGACAAGGGTTCTGGCGATAGTGCAGTGGATGAGCTACTCTAGCGCCGGAGGCTGAGGCCGGCGTATGGGAGCCAGACCGTCTTCCGGCATGAATTCAGCGCCTTTGGGTATACTCCTCTCTGAAAGCGGCATTTTCAGGGAGGTGATAGCGTGCCAAGGGACCCTGTGTGTGGAATGAATGTCCGCGACCGAGACAAGTCCTTGCGGTCAGAGTTCAGAGGCCAAACTTATCATTTCTGCTCAGACAGGTGTTTGTCCACCTTTGAACAAGATCCGGAGACGTTCGCACAGCTTCTGGAGGATGAAAAATCCCAGAAGCAGAAAAGACGCAAAAAGCAAAGCTGACGGAATGATTGTCAATGGGCAGCCTCTGCCTGCACGAAGCAGGCCGGGGCTGTAATATTTCGCGTAACCCAGTCGCAATCGGAATACTTGTGTTTGACTGTGCCCCATGAGCAGAGCCACCCCATTGTGTCCCGTACTTGGGAACGGTTGTCCTCACTATCATTCCTGCAGCCTGATGCGTATAATGATCCCGCTGGCGCCCATTCTGGAGTGTTTTGTCGTGGGGAGGAGTCAAAATCGCTGCATACGGTCAACCGGCCTACCCTGAAGGTTGTATCAACCAGGGATTCTATGTCCGACGAACAGGTGCAGGAACGCGCTTTTCGGGGCCTTGTGCGGGACAAGAGCGCCTTGGACGAACTCAATTCGCTGGTGGGGATGGCACACATAAAAGAACTCATATTCGAAATCTACGCCTTCGCCGAAGTCCAAAAGCGCAGGAGCAAAGCGGGGCTGTTACAAGAGAACACAATACTCCACATGGTTTTCAAAGGCAATCCGGGCACGGGCAAGACTACCATCGCGAGGATACTTGGAAAGCTCCTGTTCCAAGCGGGGCTTTTGGCCAAAGGGCACGTGGTGGAAGTTGAGCGCGCGGATCTTGTGGGAGAATACATCGGCCATACGGCGCAGAAGACCAGGGACCACATCCGCAAAGCCTTGGGAGGTATCCTCTTCATAGACGAGGCCTATTCCTTGGCACGGGGCGGGGAGAAGGACTTCGGCAAGGAATGCATAGACTGCATCGTGAAAGGCATGGAAGATCACGCCAAAGAACTGGTAGTCATCCTGGCAGGTTACCCCAAGGAGATGGAACGTTTTCTCGATACTAACCCGGGTCTGCGGTCCCGGTTTCCAATCCACCTGGCCTTTCCCGACTATATCATCGACGAGCTGATCCGGCTCCAAAGGCAGCAGCTC
>JAAZEL010000069.1 GCA_012512325.1 Candidatus Fermentithermobacillaceae bacterium
GGATAAGCGCTGAAAGCATCTAAGCGCCAAGCCCACCCCAAGATGAGGTATCCCACGGAGTCAGTCCGGTAAGACCCCAGGGAGACTACCTGGTAGATAGGCCGGGGGTGTAAGCGCGGTAACGCGTTTAGCTGATCGGTACTAATAGGTCGAGGCCTCGACTCTCGCGCTTAAGTTAGTTTCGCGGACCTCTCTTAAGTTGAGAACTGAAAGCAAGGTTTCCGGTGGTAATGGCGGAGGGGCCACACCCGTTCCCATCCCGAACACGGAAGTTAAGCCCTCCAGCGCCGATGGTACTAGGCTGGGGACGGCCTGGGAGAGTAGGACACTGCCGGAATCTACCTTAAGCCCCACCCAAAAGTGGGGCTTTTTGTTTGAGCAAACCATCCTTTGCTTGCCTCATGGGACACGCCGGGGATTGCGGATGTCAAGAAATCCGGGGGAGCCGGCCTACTCGGTTCTCAGGGCTTGAATAGGCTCAAGTTGTGCCGCTCGGTTTGCCGGCAGACTCCCGAAACTCACGCCCACGGCGACGGACAGGGCGATGGCGATCGCAGCTCCCTTCCAGGGAAACACAGGGGAAATCCCGATGAAAACCGCAATTCCCCGGGCGAGCAAAGTGCCCACGGCGATCCCAAAAACCGCCCCAATTAAGCTGAGGACCACCGATTCGAGAAGGAACTGGCGGAGGATGTCCTGATTGGTTGCTCCCACTGCCTTGCGGAGCCCTATTTCCCTGGTGCGCTCGACAACTGATACCAGCATGATGTTCATGATGCCGATCCCACCCACCAGGAGGGAAATGAAAGCGATACCGCCGAGCATTAGCGTAAGGGTCCGGCTCACGCTCTGGACGATTTCGAGCACCTGGGTTTGGTTGAACATCCTGTACGCGTCTTCGTCCCGGAAGCGCCTGTTGAGACGGTTCTCAACCGACGAAGCGATTACATCCACCGAGTCTTTGTCCTGCCCTTTGATGTAAAACGCGGTGAATCCCCGTCTTCCCAGCAATCTCTCGGCTGTTGTAACGGGGATTATAACCTGGTCATCCTCGGAACCGGTGATGGTGCCGCCTCTGGGCTCCAGCACGCCAATAACGGAAAAGGTCTGTCCGTTGAGTTTTATGGTTTCGCCTACAGGGTTAGCCAGCCCGAAAAGCTCCAAGGCCACGTTTTGGCCTATTACTGCCGCTTTTTGACGGGTATCCACATCGATGGCCGAGATAAACCTGCCGGTCTGAACCTGAAAATCCCGTGCGGTTGCGTATTGGTGGTTGACCCCTGTTATGCTGCAATCGAAGCGGCTTGTACCGTGTTTGGCCACCCCGGACGCCGTCATCACGGGTGACACCGCCGCTATGCCGGGAATATCCTGCAGGATCTCATCCAGCTGGCTTTGGGTGAGCACCCTGTCGGGCCCCCTGCCCCTGATTGACACAGTGATGAGGTATGTGCCCAAGGACTCGATTTCGCCGGTCACTTCGTTTTGGGCACCTTCGCCGATAGCTACCACCCCTATGACGGCGGCGATACCGATGGTAACGCCCAGAATGGTGAGGGCCGAGCGCAACTTGTTGGCCATTACGGCCCCTAATCCTATTCTCAAGGCAGTGAAGAAATCCATTACCCCTGCATCCTTTCGCCGTCTTAGGTTGTAGCAGTCACGTCGCCGGCGCTCATGGGAGCCTGAGCCTCACGTTTCCCGAGCCGAAAGGCCAGGAGCTCCCGGAAAATATGAGCACCGTGTCTCCTTCTTGGAGCCCGCTGAGGATTTCGGCGCTGTTGGAACTGATAAGCCCGACCTCTACCGGTACAGGTTCGGCGCCGGTAAGCGCTTTGCGTGCTGCAGCCGGAGCCAAACGGCCGGATTCCAGGTCGCTTTCAGACAGGCCGGATACAACCCATACGATATAACCGCCGTTTTTGGATTGGAGCGCTTCGATGGGCAGAACCAGCACATCGCTTTTTGAATCAGTGGTAATAACCACGTCGCAAGACATTCCGGAGAGCAGATGGCCGTCCGATTCCACAAGTATCTTGGTGTCGAAGGTTGCTATGCCCCCGGTAGGTTTTCCCTCAAAGCTTATGCTAGTGACAGTTCCCGGAAATTCCTTTCCAGGCACGGCATCCGCAGTGATTACCGCGGTCTGGCCGGGCCTGACTTTGCCTGCGTCAATCTCATCCACAGGGATCGTGACCTCCATCAGGCTAAGATCCCCAACCACAACTATCACTGAGCCGGCAGACACCTTGTCACCTTGCTGCACGCGGACATCCAGCACGGTGCAGTCTTCAGGCGCTCTTACAGTTTGGGCTTCCAGGGTGTCTTCCAGGGACGCCAGCCGATTCCGGGCATGCCTCAGCTTAAGGGTATTGGTCTCTACTTGCGCCTCAAGGGATGCGTTTTCAAGCCTGGCGATTATGTCACCCTCTTGGACCCGGTTACCTTCGGCAACCGGAACTGCGACTACTTTGCCTGAAGCCTTGGCGGTTACTTCGTAGACCACATGTGAGATCTGGTTTTCCTCGTGGTACGACTTGACCGTACCTTCAGGGGTGTCTACTTCAACGACCACTGACATCCCGGGCATGAGGGCTCCGAGGTTTTCTATTTCCACGGTGGCTGAATACAGCACCACACCGCCTTCCCTTGCCTGTCCCGCCTGACTGACGTGGGTCACTCTACCTGGAACCGTGCTCAGCAGGTCCTCGAAGAAAACCCTGGCTTCCTGGCCCCTCGCTATTCCTTCCGCCTGGGCCTTGTTGAAGTAAGCCTTAACTTCCATGTGGGGAGCCGTAATGGTGCATATGTGGGCGCCCTCAATTACCGATTGGCCTTCCTTTACCGACAGGCGTGTTACGGCGCCTTCCCATTGGTTCCTGACTGTAAGGGAGGCGTATTTGTCTTGCAAGTCAGAAAGGGTGGCCTCTATCTGCCTGAGCTCAACGGTTGCGTCGTCGATGCTCAGGAGAATATCATCGGTTTCCAGTTGTGCGAGCACCTGTCCCTCTTGAACATCCTGCCCGGGGGCTACAAACACCCCTGTCACCTCTCCGCCGTACTTCGACGACAGCTCCCAGTGTCGGTGAGGTCTTACCGTACCTGTCCCGGTGACGGTGACATCAATGGAACCCCGGGTAACCCTTGCCAGGCGGAAGCCTTGCCCTTGGGTTGTTGCCAGGATGCGTTGCCTGAGGGCAATCCCCCTCCAGGCCAGGAATCCCAGAACCAGGATCAACAAAATCCAAAGCTTGCGACGGCCGGAAAAGGCCTCCTTGATTGTGTCCCAAAAGCTTGATCTGTGCTTGGATGTAGGTTCCATGTTAACACCTCACCGGTTCATTCGGATGTCAGCTGGTTTATGCTCATTTGACCGGGATGGAAAGCCCGGCATCCACTAGTATATTCTATCATCCGCGCCCAATCTCTCAACGCGTCCCGACGAGCGTCCAGCAACCGCCTCAACCGCGCGTTGTCCGTGGAGGACCGATTTGTGATGAATCGCGTTGACAATTCTGGGGATAAGTGCCAGGCCCTGTGGATAAATTTGGAATGGCGCCCGCCCGAAATGGTAAAATTTGCAACGGAGACGGAAGCCGGAATACCAAGGCCCTCGCTGTTGTTGTAAGATAGAGTTAGGTAGGGGAGATAAAACGGCCTGGGAAACTGGTACGAGGAGCGGACACCTTATGGACAAAGTCGCCGATGGTATTATTCAGAGCATCGCTTATTACATAGGGCAGGATCCTGTGAGGATGCACATGCCCGGGCACAAGGGGCGCCTCAGGCGGAAACAGGGCGAAGGCCGGCCCCAAGGCGGGGATGAGGCCGCTTCGCACATGTCAGGCCTGGTACTGGATGCGTTAGACGCCGTCAAACCCCTGGATGTTACCGAAGTACCGGGATTGGACAATCTCCACTATCCAAGCGGCCCGATCAAAGCCGTGCAGGATGCCATGGCGGACACCTTCGGCACTGCGGCTACTTACTGCCTGATCAACGGGGCCACTGCCGGGATACTTGCATCCCTCATAGCTGTGAGGATGACCATGGGGCCCGGTATGGTGGTAGTTCCCCGGAATGCCCACCGCTCAATAATCTCAGGGCTTATCCTGTCAGGTTTGGAACCCTTGTTCGTTTATCCTGAATATGACAGCCGTTTTGGCGGATATCTGCCTCTTAAGGTTTCCGACGTACAAGCCCAACTTGAAAAGGCTGCCTCCGAGGGACGGCGGGATATGGCCGGAGAGGGAAGGTTATGCGGCGTGGTGGTGGTAAACCCCACTTTTACAGGGGTGTGCAGGGACATTACTGAAATATGCGAGTACGCCGACGGATTGGGTGTTCCCGTGATTGTGGATGAGGCCCATGGAACCTTGTTTGCCTTGTCAGAGAGACTGCCTCGTTCAGCCATTGAAGCAGGAGCCGCCCTTGTGGTCCACGGTGTCCACAAGACCACAGAAGCTCTTACACAAACGGGCCTGCTCCATGTGACTCCCAAGTGCGTCGCGAGCTTTCCGGCGCTGGCTGTCAATGTGGCAGAAGCCCTGAGGCTGGTTCAGTCTACCTCACCTTCGTACATACTGCTTGCATCTTTGGAAAGGGCAATACGAAGTCACAAACATGATGAAACCTGGGTTGAATCAATGATACAATCAGCACACCTGATCAAGGGTGCATTATCCGGGTTCAGGGGAATCAGCGTAAGGGTTCCCCAAGGGGCGGGCTGGGACCCTGTAAAGATCTTGGTTGACGTATCCGGGTTGGGTTTGTCCGGACCACGGGTCCAGGAGTTGCTGTGGGATGAGGCAAGGGTTGTCCCGGAAATGGCCGGCCCGGACCACGTCTTGTTGATGGTCACAGGAGCCGATACTTCAGACAGTGTGGAAAAGCTGGTTAAGGCGTTCCGCCGCATATCAGACGGGTGCTTGGGACTGGAACGGCCTGGCAGTGCAGGTTTGTGCAGCGAGTTGCTTACCCGCGAACCGCCAAGGGCGGAGAGGGCGATGCCTCTCTCTCGGGCGTTTTACTCCGGAAGCAAGGATTACTCTCTCGAAGAATCGGTGGGCAGGGTGAGTTGCGATACGGTGATGATCTATCCGCCGGGGTCTCCTGTGGTGGTTCCGGGAGAGAAGATAACCGCAGAAATAGCCGGGTATCTCCGGGCAGCGGTAGAGTGTGGCCTCCAAGTGCTGGGACGCGGGTACGCCTGCGGTGGGGAGGAGTTGAGAGTGTTTTGCCTGGAACAATAGGGACAGGGTTTCCCGGGGTATTCATAAGCCTTGAAGGATGCGACGGGTCCGGTAAGTCCACCCAGATGGCAAGGTTGTCGAGGAGGCTTGAGTCATTGGGCCTAAGCCCTGTGATAACCAGGGAGCCGGGAGGGACTCCCTTCGGGGAGAGGATCAGGCAGCTGCTCTTGGATCCGGACAGCCCTGACAGGTCCATCTTGTCCGAAACCTTGTTGTACGCTGCGGCCAGATGTGAATTTGTCTCGAAAATCGTAAGGCCTGCTTTAGCCGAGGGGCGCATAGTCATTACTGAGAGATATGCCGATTCAACCTGGGTGTACCAAGGGTATGCAGGAGGGGTGCCCCTTTCGACCATAGAAACCCTCAACGCAATCGCCACAGGCGGCTTGGAACCCGACCTGACTTTAGTGCTTGATATAGGTGAAGAGCGTGTTGTCAATGAGCGGCTTGCTACCAAGCGGAAAGACAAGATTGAACGCAGAAGCGGCGAGTACCATCAAAAGGTAAGGGAAGGGTACAGGCAACTTGCCAGACGGTATCCCCACCGTGTGGCATACGTAGACGGCGGTTTGGATGTACATTCCGTCGAGGCTATAATTTGGCAAGAGGTTGTCAACATTTTGTCTAAGAAGGGGTATGATCTGACTGACGAGAAACGAGGGAGGGAAAGCCTGTGAAACTGATGATTGCGGTTATCCAGGACAAGGACGTCCCCAAACTCATGGATGCCCTTGTGCGATCAGGGTTCAGCGCTACGAAACTTGCTTCTACTGGCGGCTTTCTCCGGGAAGGTAACTCCACGATCTTGATCGGGGTGGACGATGACGATATCGAAAGCGTTCTGGATATCGTCAAGAGCACCTGCAGCGCCCGTGAACAGCTTGTGACGCCCATAACTCCGGTTGGGCCTGCCGAGTCATATGTACCGTATCCGGTAGGGGTTGTGGTAGGCGGAGCCACGGTCTTTATCCTGCCGATTGAGAGGTTTGTCAAGGTTTAGCAGCCCGGGAATATGGTATGAGGTGTCATGTAAACCCGTGGATCACGTGAAACACATTGTCAGCGGCCAAGAGGTTGCCGTCAAGATACTCAAAGCCATACTGAAATCAGGCAGGGTTGCCCACGCATACCTGCTGAAAGGCCCGGCAGGTTCGGGGAAAACCGCCTTGGCAAGGCAGTTCGCAAAGGGATTGTTGTGCCTGAATCCTGGCCCGGCGGGAAGTGGTCTTGAAGCGGGAGCCGATACAGGGCTTTCGTGCAATATGTGTGAGTCGTGCAGCAGGGTGGATAAGGGTAGCCATCCCGATTTGCTGATTATCGAAAAGGAAGGGACAAGCATCAGGATCAGTGCCTCCCACGGGATGATCATGGAAGTGCTCACACGCCCGCTTATTTCCAAGCGCAAGGTTTTCATTGTGGATGATGCTGAAGCTCTGACTGCCGAGGCGGCTAACGCATTGCTCAAACTTCTGGAAGAACCGCCTGCCTACGTCAATTTCATCCTTACCACGTCAAACGAGACGGCAATTCCCGCCACGGTGGTCTCCAGGTGTCAGGTGATCCCTCTGAGGGCCTTGCCTACCGGGGCGAAAGACGATGTTGACGTGGAAGTGCCCGTGGACGCAATATTGAGAGCTTCCCCTGTGGATCTTGCACTTGAACATTCCAAGGCAGACTCACAAGACAGGCACAGGTTCCTTGCCGCCCTGGAGCTTAGGTTTGCACAGAGGCTTTTCAGCGCGGCCATGGGTTATAATCGTGATGAAAGTGGAGAACACATGGAATGCGAGCTACACGGAGAACACGAAATGTCAGGGAAAGGCGGGGACATCGCTCTCATGGAGAACTTCCGGGTTCTTAGGGCGATCACCAGGGCCAGGCGGAGACTGGCTGCCAACACCAACCCGTTTCTCGTGTTTTGTACCCTGTTCATGGACATACAGAAGCTTATCACAGAGGAGATCTGAGCTTGTATGACAGAGACATCTCCAAGTGGGGAGAGAGATATGCCGATAGTTGCAGGAATCAGATTCAAGGAAAAAGGTAAGGTGTATTACTTCGACCCAGGCGATATACCGCTCAAACTCGGCGACAAGGTGCTGGTGGAGACCGTAAAAGGCATTGAGATGGGAACCGTGGTCATTGAGCCAAGGGATGTGCCGGAAGAAGATCTGGTTTTGCCGCTTAAGAAGGTGTTGCGTGTAGCCGGCGAAGAAGACCTGGCCGTGGCGAGGCAAAACGAGGAAAAAGCAAGTGAGGCCATGAAGATAGCAGCGGAAAAAATCGCCCAGCATGGCCTGGAAATGAGGCTGGTGGATGCGGAATACACCTTTGGCGGCTCTCGGGTTGCCATATATTTCACTGCCGACGGGAGGGTGGATTTCCGTGAACTGGTGAAAGACTTGGCTTCCGCACTGAGAACCAGGGTTGAGCTCAGGCAAATCGGAGTGCGGGATGAAGCTAAGTTCTACGGGGGCCTGGGCCCCTGCGGCAGGGAATTGTGTTGCGCCAGCTTCTTGTGTGAATTCCAGCCCGTTTCCATCAGGATGGCCAAGGAGCAGAACCTGCCACTGAATCCTTCAAAGATTTCCGGTACATGCGGCCGTCTTCTGTGCTGTTTGAGATTTGAATCGGAATGCTTGAACGCTGAAAAAGGCCAAAAGCTACCCATAGAAGCAGGTACGTACGTGATCACCCCTGCAGGTGAGGGCCAAGTTACAGGGTACAATCAGTCCACAGGACTTATCACTGTGTTGTTGGAAGACGGCACCGAATCCGAGTTCCCTGAAGAAGAAGTTGACGAGAAGAAAGAATGAGAGATGCGGACCTTACCCAAGCGGCGGTAAATGACAAGTTCCAGGCCGAGGGGGTTCTTTACATTTGCGGAACCCCCATAGGCAACCTGGATGATGTTTCTTTCAGGTTGATACAGGTGCTGAAACAGGTTGATCTTATCGTCTGCGAAGATACCAGGCGGACGCGGAAGCTTCTGGCCCGTTACGATATAAGCAAGCCCCTTCTGGCCTTCCACGAACATGTTGAGAGGCAGCGCACCGGGACGGTGCTGGAACGGTTGTCCCAGGGCAAGTCAGTGGCCTTGGTTTCCGATGCGGGCATGCCCCTGATTTCGGATCCCGGTGCATACTTGGTGACACAAGCACGGGAAAGCGGGTTTAAGGTAGTCGTGGTTCCGGGCCCGTCTGCCGTAACCGCCGCTCTCGCGCTTGTGGGGTTTCCGTCATCCCGGTTTATCTTCGCCGGCTTTCCGCCGCGCAAATCCAAGAAGAGGCAGGAATTTTTCATCCGATGGATAAAACCGCAGGTTCCTGCAGTGTTTTTTGAGTCGCCCCACAGGTTGGTCAAGGCCCTCCATGACCTTATGGCGGCTTTTCCTTCGGTTCAGGTGGGTCTGTGCCACGAAATGACCAAGGCCTACGAGAGCGCAATCGTGGGCCCGATAAAGGATGTCTATGAAAACCTCAAAGATTCGGATGTAAAGGGCGAGTGGGTAGTGGTGGCATATCTCGAGTCACCTGAAGATCCGGAAGAGGCGGGTTAACCCCGCCTCTTCCCATTCACATAGCTAATTGTTATCTCTTGCTATGTAAACCTCTTGCCGCCTCATGACCGCATGGCTGCGAGCTCCCCCAGGCAATTCTGACAAACCCGCTTACCTTTGTATATTTCGACTCCGGCCGCGTTTCCGCAGAATACACAAGCGGGTTCGTATTTCTTGAGGATGATGCTCTCGCCGTCGACATAAATCTCCAAAGAATCGTTTTCGCCGATGTCGAGGGTGCGACGAAGCTCGATTGGGATAACGACCCTTCCCAGTTCATCCACCTTCCTGACTACACCGGTTGATTTCATCATTTTGTACATTCACCTCTCTTCCCAGCCGGTTCCTCCAATTTTCGACAATGTCACAAATAATAGATAGCAAAGATGCCAGAAAGCGTCAAGGTATTTCATCAGAAAAATGGGTAAACACGTAAAACTTACATATTCAGACTTAAAGCGTAAGCTCAACCATAGTGAGACAGGTTGTTCCTATATTTATGAGGACAGTTCCAATTATAAACCATTACTGATATCCATTGCACAGCAAATCGCGTTATTACCGGGCTTATTTCCGGCCGCGAACTTACATGGGCCTGTATCACCGACCTGCCACAAGAGCTTGCTTCAGGGCCCGGCTTGCCTGGAGGCGGTGATCAAGGTATAACCGTCATATGGGCCCCAAGTACAGGATGATTTGAAGAAGGAAGGCGGTTTGAATGGCTGAAACCATTACGCTGGAGGAGTTCAAGCGAGTTGATCTCAGGGTTGGAGAAGTTGTCTCGTGCGAAAGGGTAGAAGGTACTGACAGGTTGCTCAAGCTTACAGTTGACCTTGGCAATGAAACCAGGCAGCTGGTGGCAGGGATTGCCGCCCATTATGAGCCGCGGCATCTCATTGGCGTCCAGATCGTGGTGGTGTGCAACCTGAAGCCTGCGGTGATACGAGGAATAGAATCCCAGGGAATGCTGCTTGCCGTCCAGGACGGCCAAGTGCTTGGGATACTGACACCGGAACGAAGGGTGCAAAATGGTAGCAGAGTATCGTGAAACCGGTAGGCCGGCTCCGGCGGTCTTCGACACCCATGCCCACGTATCGGCGCGGGCGTTCGACAAAGACAGGCATGAGGTCTTGGGGCGCGCAAGAGACTTGGGGATTGTCTTCCTGGAAGTAGGTTTCAACGAAGACTCGTCAAGGAAAGCCCTTGCCCTTGCAGAGGAGGCAGGCGGCTTCTGTGCCGTGGGGATTCACCCCCACGATGCAATGGCAGACGAAAGCCTCGAAGCCAGGTGGCAATATATCGAGACCTTAGCGCTCCAATCGCCAAGGGTAAAAGCCATAGGTGAAATCGGCCTGGACTACTACCGCGAGCTGTCACCTAAGAAGGCTCAGGCGGACGCATTTGTCATGGGCCTGGACTTAGCCCGGCGCCACAGGCTCCCTGCTATCATACATCAGCGGCAATGTTCCTGGGACGTTGTCTCAATCCTGGAAAAGCACGGCTGCGACATCCCCCTTGTGTTCCATTGTTTTTCCGAAGGAATTGACTATGCCCGAAAATGCCTGGATCTCGGAGGTTACATCGGTTTGGGCGGCCCCCTTACCTACCCGAGGAACGGTTACCTCAGGGATATGCTTAAGTTCCTGCCCCCGGACAGACTATTGGTGGAAACTGACTGTCCGTGGCTTCCGCCCCAAAGTAAACGGGGCAAGAGAAACGAACCCGCGTATATCATGGAAGTAATCCAAGCCATAGCAGGGGTTTTGGGGCGGCCCCCTGCGGAGATAATGAAGCTTACCTTTGACAATGGGGTGCGGGTGTTTGCAATCGGGGAAGGTGAATGGTAAAGTCTATCACTGTGGGTGACGATTAGGGGAAAGATCGGGTAAACAAGAGGATATTTTCGCAAAATATTCACATAATTATGGACAAGGGGAACTTACAATATTTGGAGTAGTGGACCAACAGGAAAAGCCCATCTTATGGGGAATAAGCCTGTGGAATATCCTCTGACAGGGGGTGTCTGCTTGCGAATATCAAGTCTGATAGCTGGCAAGCGGCATTTGGTCGGGTTGGTTATTCTTGCGGTCGTGGGGCTCGTGGCGGTATGGGTAGGTGTTCGGGCCGGCCTGGGAACCCATGAAGTCAAGGTATCCGCATGGGACAGGGAGGTTTATCTCACCACAAAGGCTGTTACGGTAGCTGATGTACTGGCTGCCTTGAATATATCTCCGGACCCCGGGGACCTGGTTGAACCTTCTCTCGATACAGCGGTTGAAGACGGCATGGAAATAAGGGTTGAAAGGGCAAGGCCTGTGTTCGTCATGTTCAGGGGCAGGGGTTTTCCGGTTTTCACGGCGGAGGACCGGGTATCCCGGATTCTGTCTGTGGCGGGCATAGAACCGGAGCCTGACGATGTTGTACACCCTGGCTTGGATGAAACAGTATCCCCTGATTGTGTCATCAAGGTGGTAAAGGTCAGTTACGGTGACGTGACGGAAGAACGAGAGATTGCCTATGATACCCAGAGGCGGGAAGACAGTACCCTGGAAGCGGGACTCACCAGGGTACTCAAGCACGGGGCGCCCGGGCTTATCCAGGTGGTATACCAGGTCACGTATGAAGACGGCGTGGAAGTATCCCGTGAGGAGAAGGCCAGGAGCGTGCTGAAGGAACCATCCCCCCTTGTACTGCTTGTAGGTTCTTTGCAACAAGTATCCCGGGGTGGCCAAGATATCCGGTTTGAAAGGGCTCTGGAAGTTACCGCAACCGCCTATTGTCCTTGTGCAAAGTGCTGCGGGCCATCCAATGTGGGTAAGACCGCCACAGGGATCCCTGCGGCCAAAGGCGTCATCGCGGCGGATCCCAGAGTGATTCCCCTGGGAACCCGGGTGTACGTGGACGGCTATGGAGAAGCGATTGCCGCCGACGTGGGTTCGGCGATCAAGGGCAACAGGATAGACGTGTGTTTTGACACCCATGAGGAAGCTTGGTCATGGGGAGTAAAGCAAACAAAAGTGTATATCCTCTCACAATGAAAAACACCACCACCTACAGCCAAATCATGAGAGAGTACGGGGTCAGGTTGAAGAAGCGTCTAGGCCAGCATTTCATGACCGACCCCGGACTCCTGGCCTCGGTTGCCGGGGCCATGGTACCTGGTCATGATTGGGTGGCAGTGGAGATAGGCGCAGGGCTGGGAACCCTCACCCGGGAATTGTGCGCCAGGGCACGTTGGGTATATGCCCTGGAAATCGACAGGGAACTGGAGCCCGCCGTGCTTGACATCACCGCCGATTTTGCGAACCTCACCTGGATTTGGGGAGATGCCTTGAAGCACGATCTTTCAGGGTACACCCTTAGACAGGCCTATCCTACGACGCCCCTGGTGCTGTGCGGCAACTTGCCCTACTATGTTACTTCTGAGATCGTGTATTCGGCCCTGGTGGCCCGTCCGGCGTGGAACCGGCTTGCGTTTGTGGTCCAGGATGAACTGGGCAGGCGCATGGTAGAGTCGCCGGGGTCCCGTGAGTTCGGGCGCCTCTCCCTGTGGTGCCAATACCGTTCAAAGGTCAAGGTGGAAAGGAAGATCCCTAGGGGGGCGTTCCTGCCGCCGCCCAAAGTGGATTCGTGCCTGGTAACCATGGAAGTATATCGCGAGTTTCCCCTTGCTGCGCACGAAGAGGAGGTGCTCGATGTGATATCCCGGAGGGCTTTTTCCCAGAGGCGCAAAACCTTGTTGAACTCGCTCTTGCCCTTGTTCCACAGCAAAGCACAGCTGCGCGAGCTTGCGGACAAGTGTGGCATTGACTTGAGCAAACGGCCTGAAGACATGAGTATGAGTGAGTACGTGACATTGGCGAGAGCTGCAACCCCTCACATAGCCCAGAACTTGCGGTGATGAAACAACCGCTATGGACACATCATGAGGTTTGGGGTGTAAGAGACTCCGAACTCGCAGTGATGGAACAACCGCCTATGGACACTCTTGAGAAACCTCTCTACAATGATTTGTCACTAATTTTCGGAATTGAATACACAATTGCGCAAGTGCAAGAAAAATGATAGAATTAGCCGAAGGACATGGGCAAGGAGGTCGAGACATTGCAGTTCATAAGCCCTACAAAAGGGTCAATGAGCTTTGAAGCAATGTTTCAGGACATCCTTGACTTCATCGCCGAAAATCCTGATTCCCAGTACAAACTCATAGTGGGCAGCGATTCCCAGTCAAGGGAGCAGATATGCTTTGTGACCGCGGTCGTGATCCACCACATCGGTAAAGGCGGCAGGTATTACTATACACGCTCTTTCGTCAAGAAAATGCCCAGCATTAAACAGCGGATCTTCTACGAAGCCCACTTAAGCTTGGACATTGCCAGCAAGCTGGCAGCTCAATTGTCATATAACGGGCATAATGATCTTAACGTGGAAATCCACCTTGATGTGGGAAGAAACGGCCAAACAAGAACCATGATCAAGGAACTCGTCGCCCAGATAGTCGGCAGCGGGTTTTGCGCCAAGATTAAGCCTGATGCATACGGAGCCCAGGTGGCAGATAAGCACACCAAATAGGGCCAAAGGAGGGATAGCTGTTGAAACCCAAGATGTCAATCGACTCTATACGGACGAAACTCGATTCCCATCTCGGGAAAAGGATAAAAGTCAGGGCTAATGAAGGACGCAGGCGTATTTCCGTAAAGGAAGGTATTCTGGAAAACACGTATCCCAGCATATTTGTGATACGGCTTGGCGATGAGTCAGGCCGGGCCGCTACATGGAGCTATATAGATGTGTTGACCGATTCCGTGGAAATACAGTTCCTCGAAGAACCGCAGGAGGCATCGGCGGATAGCTAGCTCCTCATTTCCGGGAAACCGTGTAGTCCGGACCGGGCGGCTGCATGCGGAAAGTCTCGGATTGAATGAGGACGGAATAAGCTTCCACCGCCTTCTCCCATTCAGCCATATCAGGCTGCCGGTTTGAGTAATGGCATCTGCAGAACAGCTCGGTAATATAGTTGAATGCTTGACGCCCATCCTCAGTAGTCACCTGATCCGGTATCCCTTTTGCGTGTTCCAAAGGGGTTTGGCTTTGCTTGCGTGGAACTCCATGCCTGCCCAGTGCTTCCAACGACCGGGAGTACAGTTCCTGAATATTCCTCGGTCTGCCCGGCAGAATGGCGCCCAAGGTATGGGCCAACCCCGCTCTTATCCGGGCTTGGATTTGGCCCATTGCACTCTTTGCCCAGTCCCCGAATGTTTCTCTTCCCAGCAGGCTTGTTCTGGTTTCTTTCAGCAGAGACGATTGTTTGTCAGAAGTACCCCGTTTGAGCGCGAACCGCCATATGAGCCAAAGCACCGCCGCTATGGCGGCTCCAATCAGGATGGCATAGGCCCACGGGGGCAACTCAGCCGGCTTGCCTTCTTCCTGAAGCCGTTCAAACATGTCTCTCCCAAGAGGAGGGAACTCCTGTGTTTCAGCGGGTTCTAAGTTCAACAGTTGCCGCAGCCGTATCACGATCCATTCTGCGATCAAGCCAATGGGTACGGCTATGTAGATGACGAGGATGCTCAGCAGGTTCCACGCTTCGGCCAGGAACCTTCCTATCAGCGATACGGTCCCGGGAAAACCCATTGAAACAAGGGCTGCAATAGCCAGGACGAGGGTCAGGAATCCTAAGCCTCCGGCCGTCCAATACCGGCGCCGGCCTGATTGTACCGGCCTGAGCACTTCGCTTTGCCGTACCATGGAGATGTCCAGGGTCGACACTAAGGCGAAAAGCAGCGCGCCGGCAGCCAGGTTCACCCTATCCGACACCTTCAACGAGGCAAGAAGGGCTAGGAGCAGAGTTCCCAGTAGGCTGTTGCGCTGGGAAGTGACAAGCTTGTATAAGCGCACCCGGTTGATCCCCTGAACTGAGCAAAGCGCCCACAGTATCATGTACATAGGCCCTCGGGCTGATAGGGCTATGTCCCACGGAAGGATTTCCGGCTTCAGCCATACGAGGGTCTGGACAATCCCTGACGCCATAATCGGGCTGAGCCACCCTGCCAGTATCAAGCCCTTCCTGGAGCTGAAGGGACCTTCCTTCGCAACCCGTGCAAGCCCGTATCCCCAGACAAAACCCATGCCGCTCACCAAAAACGGCCATGGTTCTCCCGTGTAAGCTCCGAACCCATCAAGGATCGCGGCTGCTATGTGCCCCCAGAAAACCGCAGTAAGGGCAGCCCCCAAGCCAAGCTCAGCGGATACGCTCAAACGCAATCACCCTCCTATCCGTTTGTCCGGTGATGTCCTTGCACACATAAACGGGCATGTGTCGGGCAGCTTTATGGAATGCCGGGCTTGAGGCGTAAGAGGGGCGGATCAGCAATACCGCCACCGGGTGTCCCGCGTCAGCCAGGGTTGACAGGTGTTCCAGGTCAGTCTCGGACACATGGGGCATAATGGCGAGCACCGTTGTATCTTGGCCCAGCCGGTATCTGAGATGCCTTAAGGTGGTTGAAAAATGCATCCAGGGCAGGCTCAAGCGGGCCAACGCTTCAAGGATGCGCTTAAGGTGACGTTGAGACGAGCCCGGTCCAATGAACAGCGAGCCTCTGTTTGTCCCGATTGAATTTGTCGTCAGGCCGAAAGCCCCACCTTGATGGAACATGGCAGAGCACACCGATGCAGCGACTGTAATGGCATCTTCCAGGGCCTGGGCGTCTATCCCCTGCCAGAAGTGGTCTGAAGTAGACAGGTTGAGCGCTACAATAGTGTTTGATCGGAGAGAGGGGTCCAACTCCTTGATCCTGAGATCACCCGTTTTGGCCGTGGCCTTCCATGCGATCCGGTTGGCCGGAGTGTTTCCGTCGTACTCGCGGGTACCTGCCAGGGTTAACGGGTCGGGGTGGAGCCACCCTTTGGCGGGCACTACGCCGAAGGGAGCTCTGTTCAGCCAGGGCAACCCCTCTAGTTTCACTATCTTCGGATAAACGGTCAGGGTGTGGGCCCTGGGCACTGCCGCGCTGTGAGACCCAAGCCCAAGGGGGTCACCTGCAGTCAACCTTGCAGGGCCCAGCCTGAAAACCCCTCGTTTTGCACATGAAACCTCAAAGGCCCGCTCCACACGCTCAAACCATTTGAGGTGCACTGTGTTGGAAAGCATCGCCCTTCCGGGCACATGGGGTGTTAGGGGCAACCCACCCAGGGCCCCCTCACCGGGGAGTTCATCATCGCACTTGAGCCAAAACACGGGCAAGGGCTTGCGGTTCTCTATGCGGACCTTCAAAGTTACGGTGTCGCCCACAAAGGTTTCACAAGGTTCTACAGTGAGGTCATAAGACAAATAGCTCGCGGCGCTTTTTGCGTAACGGTGGGCCAGAACTGCCGCCAAGGCAAGGTAAGCTCCGGCCATGGTTACATAGGGGGCTTTGGCTAAGACTCCCAGCCCCGCCACGGCTATTCCCAATGCAAGCACAGTCCGGCTGCTCATCGTCACCCTTTGTCTCCTATGGGCACCGTCACGCCATTCAGGACCTGCATTATTATGTCCTGAGCGCTGATCCCTCGGATGAATGAGTCCTGGGATATCACCAGCCTGTGAGCCAGCACAGGTACGGCAAGTGCCTTTACATCGTCAGGCAACACGAAGTCTCTACCTTCTATGAAGGCGTACGCCTTGGAGGCAAGGGCCAGGGACAGGGAGGCTCTTGGGCTTGCCCCCAGCTCAACGGCGTCGAGCTTCCTTGTCAGCCTGCAGATGCTGCTGATGTAAGACCTCACGTCGTCAGCCAGATATACCCGCTTGACTCCTTCTTTCAGTTCAGCTATTTCATCTTGGGTCAAGGGGGAGTCCGGCCGGATATCCGTACCTTGTTCAAACCTCCGCAAGATTTCATTCTCCTCTGCTTCGTCCGGATACCCCAGGTGTATTCGCATCAAGAATCTGTCCATCTGCGCCTCCGGCAGGGGAAAGGTTCCTTGGAGCTCGATGGGGTTTTGGGTCGCAACCACTGTGAAGTGTGGCGACAACCGGTGGGTTTCGCCGTCGACGGTAACCTGTCTTTCCTGCATGCACTCGAGCAAACTGGATTGAGTGCGGGGAGTAGCCCGGTTGATCTCATCCGCCAGCAGGATGTCGCAGAATACAGGGCCGGGCTTGAACTCGAACTCACGGGTCTTAGGGTTAAACACGTTGATCCCTGTTATGTCTGACGGAAGCAAGTCCGGAGTGAATTGGACCCTGCGGAATTGTAGCCCCAGGCAACGGGCAAAGGTCCTGGCGAGGAGGGTCTTGCCTACGCCGGGGACATCTTCTATCAGGATGTGGCCTCCGGTTAAGAATGCGGTCAAAGCGAGTCTTATTGCAGCTTCGTTACCCACTATTACCTTGGACATCATGTCGGTGAAACGGCTTATGGCCGGATGTGCTCTGTCAGCTGCCATTGGGTCCCCTCCCTGATCTGCCGGATCACATTGATGTACAGTTCTGGTTTTCCCGGTATATTCCTGCCCTAGCACGGCCAAATGAACCGGCACCGTTTTTGGTTCAGGGACGAGCTGTAACCAGAACCTCCCTCAGCCATTTTACATAAGGTGTGATGCAGGGTGCTTATGTGAAGGGAGGGAGGTTCGATGAATTCCGTAATCAGGGCGCTCAAGAACTGCGGTTCAAAACTCATGCACTTCCCAAACGTAGTAGGTGTGGGATACGGCCACAAACACGTGGGCGGGAGAAGCACGGGGAAGGAATCCCTGGTCGTACTGGTGGAGAAGAAAGTGCCCGCTGAAGAACTGAGTTCAGACCAGATAATCCCCAGGAGTATGAACCAATGCCTGATTGATGTTGTTGAGGTAGGTGAAATCGTCGCCCTTGGCCGGACCGACCGTCAAAGGCCTGCCAGGCCGGGCTTGAGTATAGGGCATTTTAGGGTTACCGCAGGGACATTCGGTGCCGTGGTGTACGATGCCAAGACAGGTGAGCCCCTGATACTGTCCAACAATCACGTGCTTGCCAATTCTTCAAACGGCAGGGACGGGCGGGCGAAGATTGGGGATGCGATTTTGCAGCCGGGGAGATACGACGGCGGCACAGACGATGACGTAATAGCCAGGCTACACAGGTTCGTCCCAATCGAACTCGAGGTTTCGGAACCTGATTGCAAGCTTGCCGCCGCTGCTCAGAGGCTGCTGAACAGGGCCATCAGACGGATACGCAGGAACTACGAGGTCAAGATCGAGCGCACCGGCACCGCGACCAACTTGGTGGATGCGGCAGTGGCCAGGCCCTTGTCCAGAAACCTCATTTCCGACGACATAGTGGACTTGGGTGTTCCCAGGGGAACCGCCGAAGTCGTGGTGGGGCAAAAAGTGAGAAAGAGCGGCCGAACCAGCGGGACTAACGAAGGAGAAGTCAAGGTGGTTCACGCCACCATTAAGATAAGCATGGGGGAAATAGGGTCGGCTACCTTTACCGATCAGGTGCTCACAACCGGCATGGCCCAGCCCGGTGACAGCGGTTCTGTGGTGCTGGACGAGTACAACAGGGTATGCGGGCTTCTGTCAGCAGGGTCCCAGAATGTGTCGGTGTTCGGCCGTATCCAGAATGTATGTGAGGCCCTGGGAGTAAGATTCTAGGGGGTAGGGTTCAAGAGAGCTAATGTTCAGGAAAAGGGTTTTGGAAACCGGGCGCCGAAACTCACCGTGTGCTAGAGGGTAGAGGCGATATCAGAGCGGTCAAATACCGTGCCTGCGCAAAGATAAACCTGGCTCTGGGCATCCTGGGGAAAAGGACTGATGGGTGCCATGAGGTCGGCACGCTGATGGTGCCGATAAGCCTTGCAGATGTGGTTACAGTGGAACCCCAGGCTCAGGGCTTAAGCTTGTATTGTCCGGGATTGCCTGAACTTAGACAAGAGGATAACCTTGCTTACAAGGCTGCGGTCTCCCTCCTATCCGGGAAGGGCCGCGCTCATGGGTTTGCAATCTCCGTTGAAAAGGCGATCCCTCCGGGCAGCGGATTGGGAGGGGGTAGTTCAGACGCCGCGGCCGTCTTACTTGCCGTAAGCGAGCTTCTGGAAGGCCGGGACAAGCCGGACACTCTTCATCTCATGGAAACGGCGGCCCGGTTAGGATCAGATGTGCCTTTCTTCATTGGGGCCAACGCAAGGCCGCCTGTCTGGGAGGGGGCTGTATGTACCGGCAGGGGGGAGCGGGTGCATCCCGTTCAAGGCGGCTCCTTCTGGGTGCTCCTGGGCTTGTCCGACGTCCCAATCTCCACCAAGTCGGCTTATTCCAAATGGGATGATATGAACCCTCATGTCCCTGAGTTTGCCACATCCCTTGATTATGCCGGGGCCCTGGCTGCCGACCCGAGACTAAGGGCTACGGTTGAAGGGTTTGCGTCAGGTGACCTTGAAAGGCTGGGCAGGTGTGTGTTTAACGACTTCGAAAAATCGGTGTACCCATTGTATCCGGTGTTATCTATAATCAAAGAGAACCTTTTGCTGTCAGGCGCTTTCGGCGCTGCGCTAACGGGAAGCGGTTCCGCCGTCTACGGTATCTGCGGTTCCCGCGGACATGCAGAAGAAGTCAGAGATAAGTTTCTCGAATTGTCCGGTGATTTGCCTGTATCCCAGGTTGTAATCGCCAGGACGGGGGTGAAGGCAGGGTGAAAACCGATGCAGTTGTTCTGGCTGCCAGGGCAAACACAGGCAGGCTGGCTTGTGTAAGTGACGAAGCGCTTGAGGCCAACATAGATATTGGGGGCAAACCCATGCTGGGTTATGTGCTGTCTGTGCTGGAACAGTCACCGAACATCGCCAGGATAGTCGTTGTGGGGCCTCAAGACGGACTCGCCGGGCACAAGACGGATAAGGTTTCCATAGCCGAGCCAGGAAAGGATCTCATAGACAATGTGAGGATCGGGCTCCGTCAGGTGGCCACTGAATTCGTGTTGGTCGCATCTTCAGATATCCCCCTCTTGACCGCGGAAGCCCTTGAGGCGTTTCTTGAGGAGGCCAAAGCATCAAGGGCGGACTTCGTGTACTCCGTATCAACCAAGGAAGACTGTGAACGCAAGTATCCGGGAGTAAGACGTACCTACGTGAAGGTCAGAGGGGTGGCTTTTACCGGAGGAAACCTGTTTTTTGTGAGGAGAAGCATTGCCAATAAGGTGTGGCCGGTGCTTGAGAAGATGATAGAGTACCGGAAGGCTCCTTTCAAAATGGCCTCGTTTTTCGGATTCCAGTTTGTAGCCAGGGTATTCTTGGGATTTGCCGGGATTCCTGAAATCGAGGAATATGTGGGTAACCTCTTGGGCATCAGGTGCAAAGCCGCGATATCCGCGCCCGAAATCAGTGTGGACGTGGATAAACCTCAGGATCTGGAACTTGTAAGGGGTATACTGGGAAAGTGATATAATACCGTGGGAGAGATTTGCATGGCGCTGGGACGCAAAATTTCAGTGGTTATACTGGCAGCCGGCGAAGGCACCCGGATGAAATCCGATACCCCGAAGGTGCTGTTTCCCCTTTGCGGGCGCCCAATGGTGGACTACGTGCTCGATGCCGCCTCCTGTGTCAATCCCGAGAAAATCGTGATTGTAATCGGGCGCCGGGGGGAAGTGGTGGCTGAACGGGTAACCGAAGGTTGGGCTAGAGACCGGGATAGGGCCGATCTTGTGAGGTTCGCATGGCAGCCTGAAAGACGGGGCACGGGCCACGCCGTGTCGTGCGCCATGGAACAGATACCTGTGTGCGACGATGTGATGATCCTTTGCGGCGATACCCCGCTCATAACCGGAGACATGCTTGTTCGCTTGTTTGAATCCCACCTTTCAGCCAAAGCTCATGTGTCCCTTGTCACCGCCGTGGTGGATGACCCGGGTGACTACGGGAGGATGCGCAGGGATGCAACCGGTGCTGTCTTGGGTATCGTGGAAGCAAAAGACCTCCTGCCGGGCGACGGCCATATAAGGGAGATTAATGCGGGGATCTACATTGTTAACAAGGGTATTTTGGCGGAGCTGGTTTCCACGTTGGACGACCGCAACGCCAAGGGCGAGTTCTACCTTACGGATATTGTAGAAAAAGCCGCCCAGGCCGGATATGCCGTGAACGCCTTTGTATGTGAAGATGCGTCTCTGATACAGGGTGTAAACGACAGGTACGCCCTGGCGTTTGCCGAGTCAAGGCTGCGGGAAACCGTGATACGCAACTTGTGTCTGGGAGGGGTCGCTGTCAGGGATCCACGGAATACGTATATAGATCCCGGCGTAACCATCGGACGGGATACCATCATCGAGCCGGGGACCTTCCTCAGAGGCAAGACGGCCATTGGCAGGGAATGCATCATCGGTCCCGGTACCGAGATCATCGATTCCCAGGTGGGGGACAACACGGAGATATGGAGGTCCGTGGTGGAGGCATCCACCGTGGGGAACCATGTGTCCATAGGCCCGTTTTCCCACATAAGGCCCGGTTCAGTAATAGAGGATTATGTGTCCGTAGGAAACTTCGCCGAAGTGAAGAACTCCAGGATCGGCCTGGGTTCGAAAATCCATCATCATTCATACATAGGCGATTGCACCATGGGCTCCAATGTGAATATAGGAGCAGGGACCGTAACCGTGAATTACGACGGGCACAGGAAGCACAGGACGGTCATAGGGGATAATGCCTTTATCGGGTGTAACGCCAACTTAATTGCTCCGGTCAGGATTGGCAAAGCCAGCTATGTGGCTGCAGGTTCCACGGTGACCCAGGACGTGCCCGACGGGGCGCTGGGTATAGCAAGGGAGAGGCAGGTCAACAAAGAAGGATGGGTAGCCAAGCGCAGGCAAAAGCTGGATTAGGAGGTATTCTCAGTGTCGCCCTATGGTGATGACAAACTAAAGGTTTTCTCAGGCAATGCCAATCGGGATTTGGCGTTGGAAATATGTAGTTACATAGGTGTACAGCCCGGGGAGATAGAAGTCGGCAGGTTTTCCAACGGTGAAATCAAGGTGATCATTAACGAAAACGTGAGAGGTTCGGACGTTTTTGTGGTGCAACCTACCTCCGACCCGGTCAATGACAACCTCATGGAGCTTCTTATCATCATAGACGCTTTGAGGAGGGCTTCGGCGAGCAGGATAACAGCGGTTGTCCCGTTCTACGGTTATGCTCGTCAAGACCGGAAAACCAGGGGCAGGGAGCCTATCACCGCCAAACTCGTTGCCAACCTGCTCGAATCAGCAGGGGCGGATAGGGTTCTGACCATGGATCTTCACGCCGGCCAGATCCAAGGCTTCTTTGACATTCCTGTGGATCATCTCACGGCGGTGCCCCTGTTGTCAGACTACTTCAAAGAGCAAGACCTGAAAGACGTGGTAGTTGTGTCTCCGGATGCAGGAGGGATTGCCCGTGCGAGGGATATGGCAGCGAGACTGGATGCCCCTGTGGCGTTCATAGACAAGAGGCGCCCTGAGCCCAATGTAGCTGAAGTGATGCATATAGTAGGACAAGTTTCAGGCAGGAACGTTATCTTGTTGGACGACATGATCGATACAGGCGGGAGCATCGTCGAAGCTGCAAAAGCTTTGCGCCAGGAAGGTGCGTCTTGCGTAATGGCATGTGCAACCCATCCGGTGTTTTCCGGGAATGCGCCTGCGAATATTCCCGAAGCCGAACTGGACCAACTTGTGGTGACCAATACCATCCCTATTGCAGAACCTATGAAATCTATGGTAGAAGTAATTTCTGTGGCGCCTCTTTTCGGTGATGCCATGGTCAGAATTCACGAGGGCCGGTCTGTTTCGGCGATGTTTAGGTGAGATTCTAACTGATTGTTGCCAGAGGATGAAAGGACGTGACAGTATTGGCACAAGATGTTATCACTGCGAAGACCAGAGACACAGGTACGAGCGCGGCTAAGGCTTGCAGGCGGCAGGGCTTGGTTCCCGGCATCGTGTACGGGAAGGGCATTGAACCGGTGCCTGTAGCTCTCAGCTCTTCGGAAGTAAGGAGACTCTTGTCCAAAGGGATGAGCCACATCCACAGGCTCAAAATTGAGGATGCAGGCTTTGACGACAGGGTAATGGTTCAATCTGTCGATCGAAACCCTCTTACAGGGGAGATTATCCATATCGACTTGCACAGGATTTCCATGGAAGAAAAGGTCAGACTTGAGGTTCCCATTGCCCTTACCGGGGAAGAAGAAATCGCTTCCCGAGGCCTGATCCTGCAAAGGCAAGCCAGGGAAGTGACGGTAGAATGTCTGCCTGCGGACATCCCCAGCCACATTACAGCCGATGTGTCGGGTATGCAGGCCGGTGATACGCTGTTAGTCGGGGATCTGGCCGTACCTGAGGAGATTAGGCTGCTTACCTCACCCGAAGAGGTGGTGGCTGCGGTTGTGGCTCCGAGGCTCGCAGCCGAAGAAGCTGCAGAGGCTGAAGAGACTGCCGATGAAGGCGAACCTGAAGCAGAAGCTGAGTAAGTGCCTCACAATGGATAGGCCGGTGGGGCCGGGGTGGCCTGCACTATGAAATGCTTGATAGGGTTGGGCAATCCGGGTAAACGGTATGCGTTAACCAGGCATAATATTGGATATATGGTCGTTGACTGTATCGGCCGTAAACTGGGGCTTGAGTTTACAGACAGAGGGTTCAGCAGTATTGCCTTAGGAAGCCTGCCTTGCGGTATTGAAGATGCTGAACCTTCCCGGATTCTCCTGGCCAAGCCTGCTACGTATATGAACAGGAGCGGGGTTGCGGTAGTGGAGATCTTGGAGGATTTCCCAATCCTTATCCAGGACATCCTGGTCATCCATGACGACATGGATCTCCCTTTCGGCAGGATCAGGTTCAAACGAAAAGGCGGCTCCGGCGGGCATAAAGGCGTTCAGTCCATTATAGATTTGACGGGGCAATGCGATTTCCCGCGCCTCAAGGTAGGTATAGGAAGACCGGAAACCGGGATGGGCCCCGCCGAGTATGTGCTCAGCCTTTTTGACGATGATGATTGGCTTTCTGAAGTAGTGGAAACTGCCGCATGCGCTGCGCTTACCTTCTTGACTTCAGGCCTTGGCCAGGCAATGAACCGGTACAACAGCGAATCGATTTTTGAGGAGACTGAGGGTAAGTAATGCCTCATCCAGGGCTCTTGGATTTGTTTGCAAAAAGCGGCAGTGCCCGAAAGGCTATCGGCGCCATTTCCCAGGGGCGGATGCCTGCTATGATTGCAGGCGCCCAGGGATATGCGCGCACTTTTTACTTGGGGACTGTTTACCGGCAGCTCTCCCGGCCCATTGTGGTGGTGTATTCCAGGCCTGAGGAAGCCGTCACATCCCGCAGGGACCTTGGGGATCTCATCGGCCACGACAAGGTGTTGTTGTTCCCTGCCAGGGAAGTCATGCCTTTTGAAGCAGCCCAGGGGAACCGCGAATCTCTATGGATTAGGGTATCGTGTTTGTACGAGCTTCTAAGAGATGAGAGGGATGGCCTTCCTCATATCGTGGTCATGCCTGCCACAGCGCTTCTGCGAAAACTTATGCCCTCTCAGAGTTTCAGGGACGCCTGCATCAGGTTAAGCGTGGGGGCGAGGTTGCTTCCGGAAGAACTGGTCAGGAAGCTTATAACCTATGGTTATGAGCGGGTCTCCTCGGTGGAGTCCAAGGGGGAAGTGGCTTTGCGCGGGGGGATCCTGGACGTGTTTCCCCCGATAGCCGAGCAACCGTACAGGATCGAGTTTTTCGACGACGAGGTAGATTCGATACGGGGTTTCGACCCTGAAACTCAGGTGTCTACCGTGATGCTTGACGAAGCTATTTTGTGCCCGGCCGCAGATTACATTCCGGGCGGGGAAGACTTGGGTGAAGGCCACGGTAAAGACGATGGGGTTACGATCTTTGACTACTTCCCGGAACTGCCTCTGATTGCGGTGGACAGCTATGGCAGGTGCATGGAATCTCTCAACGAGTTCGAACAGATCGGCACGGAGATCGCGTCGGCCAGGCTCTTGGCGGGCACCATGACATCCCAGGACAGCTCCATATATTTCCCGGTGTCTTCGGTAGAAACATATCTGTCCCACACGTCCCTGGTTTTTGAGCCTTTTGCCGGCGCTGCAAGGGGGCTTTCTCCGAAAGAGATCATAGAAACCGATACCACCCTTCAAGTGGGTTTTGCCGGGCGCTGGCAGGATATGGTCCAGGAGATAAGACAGTTGATATCGACCAAGCAAAAGATAGTCTTGCTGGCGGGCAATCGGGAACGCCTTGCTTTGCTTGAACGGTGGCTTGAGAGAGAAGATCTGTGGGTTTCAGTCCAGGAAAGCATTACACTGGAGCCTGTTCCCGGACTTGTGACCCTGTCCCTGGGAAGCGGGGAAAGCGGCTTCAACTGCGCTTCTGTCGACTTGTCGGTATTCACCGAGACTGAGCTTTACGGCAGGACTAAGGTGCGTCGGGCAAAGCGCACCAGGCCCGGGCCGTCGCTCCATTGGCGTGAGCTTTCCCCCGGGGATTACGTGGTCCACGCCAACCACGGGGTCGCACAGTTCATGGGCATCAGGAACATGACTGTCAACGGTGTCACCAGGGATTATCTCCACCTGCGATACGCCGCCGATGATGCCTTGTACGTTCCCATTGACCAGGTAGATATGGTCGAAAGATATATAGGCCCGGAGGGAGTCAAGCCCACCCTGCAGAGGCTGGGTTCAGGGGAATGGCAGCGGATAAAGGCCAGGGTAAAGAAATCCGTCGAAGATCTGGCGCGCAACCTGCTGTTGCTGGAGGCCAAGAGGAAATCGAGGCAGGGGTTTGCGTTCAGCCCCGATACGCCGTGGCAAAGACAGTTTGAAGAGGAGTTCGAATACGAAGACACTGAGGACCAGGCCACGGCCACCCAAGAAATCAAGCGGAACATGGAAAACGGGTATCCCATGGACCGGTTGCTCTGTGGGGATGTGGGATACGGCAAGACCGAGGTTGCCATGAGGGCGGCTTTTAAGGCGGTTATGGATTCGAAACAGGTCGCGGTGCTTGTCCCAACCACGGTCCTTGCCGAGCAGCACTACGCCACGTTTGCCAGGAGGTTCTCAAACTACCCCGTGTCGATTGAGGCGTTGAGCAGGTTCCGAGCCCCTTCAGAGCAGGCAAGAATCCTCAAGCAGGTGGCCCAGGGCGCGGTGGACATCCTTATCGGGACTCACAGGCTGCTCAGCAAGGATGTGAAATTCCACGACCTGGGCCTCCTGATAGTCGACGAAGAACACAGGTTCGGTGTTGCCCAGAAAGAGCGGTTGAAGCAACTGGCAGAAACGTGCGACGTGTTGACCCTTACCGCTACACCTATCCCCAGGACGCTCAACATGGCTCTCACAGGTATAAGGGACATCAGTCTCATGGAAACCCCACCCGAGGGGCGGTTTCCTGTGGAGACTTATGTGGTGCCCTATAACCCTGCTTTGGTTGCCCAAGCTATCCGCCGGGAGATGCGGCGGGGAGGCCAGGTGTTCTACGTCCATAACAGGGTCTATTCAATGGCCCGTGCAGTCCAGCGCGTCCAATCGTATGTGCCTGAGGCTAGGATTGCCGTGGCCCACGGAAGGATGAAAGAACACCAACTTGCATCAACCATGCAAGGTTTCATGCAGGGCAGGTACGACGTGCTGATTTCAACCACCATAATCGAATCGGGTCTGGATCTGCCCAACGTGAACACACTGATAGTAGAAGACGCGGATAAGCTGGGGCTTGCCCAGTTGTACCAGCTCAGGGGCAGGGTAGGAAGATCCAGCAGGATTGCCTATGCATACTTCACCTTTAGGCCCGACAGAAGCCTCACACCGGAGGCAGAGCAAAGGCTGACCGCCTTGCGGGATTTTGCCGCCATGGGCTCGGGGTATAAGCTGGCCCTGAGGGACCTTGAGATACGCGGAGCGGGCAACTTGCTTGGTCCCGAACAGCACGGATTCATGGTCCTGGTAGGTTACGATATGTATGTGAAGCTACTTGAAAAAGCCGTGAACATACTGAAGGGCCAAAAGGAAGAGGAACCTGAAAGGATCCAGACTTCGATAGAGATACCGTGCGACGCCTATCTGCCTGAGGAGTATGTCCTTGATTCAAAGGAACGCTTTTCGTTGTACAAACGAATTGCAGGTGCCAAAGATATGGAAACCCTTTCGGACGCTGAAATGGAGCTGGAAGATCGCTACGGCGATTTGCCAAGACAGGCCAGGAATCTACTGAACGTCGCCCGTTTGAGGACCCTGTGTTCTTCCTTGGGCATTACCCAGGTTTCCCTGGCCGATGTGGACTTGGTTTTAAGGAAACAGAAACTTGCCTTCAGAATCGAAATCCCCCATGTGTTCCCCTTTGATAGGGTGCAGCCCTTGAGCAAGACGTTCCCCGGCTTATCCCTTGGCGGCAGGGGGTCAGCTTTGACGCTGGTGTTGTCCGGGAAATCGCCCGATGAAGTGCTGGGGCTTAGTCTCAAGCTTGCCAAAGAACTGGCATCAAGGTGAATAACGATTAGAAAACACCTATATACTAGCAAAAGACGAAAGTGAGATTGCTCAAGGGGGGTGGTATTGAATTGAAAGCAACAGGAATTGTAAGAAGGATTGACGATCTGGGAAGAGTGGTCATACCAAAGGAAATAAGGCGCACCCTGAGAATACGTGAGGGAGACCCTCTGGAGATATTCGTGGACAGAGACGGGGAAGTGATTTTGAAGAAGTACTCTCCCATTGGTGAGCTGGGGGATTTTGCACGTGAGTATGCTGATTCACTGGCAGAGGCCACGGGTAAGATAGCAATGATTGCAGACAGGGATTCAATAATAGCCGTGTCAGGCGCTCCCAAGAGAGAGTTCCTCAACAAGCGGATTTCACAGGCCGTGGAGAGAATAATGGAAGACAGGAAACCGGAGTTGATTACCAAGCCGGGTGAGGACAGGTATTGCAAAGAGTGTATCACTGAAGATGAGGCAGGTTGTACTTTCACATCTGAAGTTATAGCGCCGATTGTGGCTGAGGGAGATCCCATTGGGGCTGTTATCATATGTACAAGGGAGCCCGATGACCTTGTAGGTGAGGTTGAGCTCAAACTGGCCGAAACCGCAGCGGGGTTTCTTGCCAAGCAAATGGAAGAGTGATGTAATCACTGAGCTTGCCGTCCTAATTTTGGTTGAGTTTGTTTCGGGTTTGACGACGGGTTATGGTGGCACTTGGTGCCACCTTTCATTTATAATTTGGGGGAATGTCAGGTAATGGCTTGCAAACAGAAAGGGGCGCCCACCGCAAATGAACGGTAAAGATTCCAGGTTTCTCAAGGGTGCGTTTACCCTTGCCCTTGCGGGCGTTATTGTAAAGGTTATCGGCGCCCTTTACAGGATCCCCCTTTATAAGATCCTGGGCAGCGAAGGCATGGGGCTTTACCAATACGCTTACCCCGTCTATGCCATAATGCTTACAGTGTCTTCAGCAGGCCTTAACGTGGCCATCTCCAAATCCGTGGCGGAAAGATGGGTGCTCGGCAAGCGCAAGGCTGCATCAAGAGTGTTCCGTATATCCCTCGTCCTTATGGCGGCCCTGGGATTTGCAGGTTTTGTGGCCATGTTTTCCATGTCAGGATGGATTGCTGCGAATATGGCCAAGGACCTCCGGGCTACCATCTCAATAGCTGCTATCTCACCTGCGTTGTTCATGGCCGCAGTGTTGTCGGCATTGCGTGGGTGGTTCCAGGGTATAGAGGAAATGACGGTGCCTGCAGTGTCCCAGGTCTTGGAGCAAGTCGGCAGGCTTCTAACCATGTATACGCTGGGAGCCATGCTCCTGCCTAAGGGCATTGAATATGCAGCGGCCGGAGCTACTTTCGGGGCCGTTGTGGGAGCGCTTATAGGAGTGGTGTACGCAGCGGCAGCGTATTTCAGGCGGACCGGCGGGTGGGCGTTGGATGAGGACGGGCCTGACGAACCATGGGGCAGGATCGCCAGGGAGGTTATACTGACTGCGATTCCAATATCGCTGGCGTCGGCGGTTTTCGGCATTGCGGAAATCATCGACCTGGGCCTTGTGCCCGGGCGGCTTCAATCCACCGGGCTTACCCCTGAAGAAGCTACCACGCTCTTCGGCCGGCTCACAGGGGGCGCGTTTCCCCTGCTAAATATCCCGACGATTTTTACAGGGGCACTCCAGATGGCGCTTGTGCCCTCCATATCAGGCGCGGCTGTTCTCCGGGACAGGGAGAGCATCGTACGGAGGGTTAGGAAAGCCCTGGGCATCACCGTGGCTTTAGCCCTTCCTGCTGCAATGGGCATGTATGTGTTGGCTGATCCCATACCCGCCTTGCTTTTCGAGGATTGGGAAGTTGGCAGAGTGCTCCGGCCCCTTGCCCCGGGGGTGTTCTTCCTGGCGCTTCAGCAGGTTACCGCCGGGATCTTACATGGGCTTGGCAGGATGAGGATCCCCCTTGTTAACCTCGCGTGGGCGGCTCTGATTAAAGCCATACTTACCTATGGGCTGGTGGGCAACCCGTCATTCGGCGTGGTAGGCGCGAGTATAGCCACATCGGTCCACTTCGGCGTGGCGGCACTGCTCAATCTCCTGGCTATCAGGCGGGAAATAGGCGATGTCTTGGACGGCCCGGTTATGCTGAAAATATCCCTGTCCACAGGGGTTATGTCTGTAATAGCAGGCTTTACCTACGGTAAGATGCAAGCATTAACCGGCTGGAAACAGGCAACCATAGCTGCCATTGCCGTAGGTGCCATCGTGTACGGGATCCTCGTATTGGCGACAGGCGCAATCACCATGGAAGATTTGCAGAGTATGCCGGGTATAGGCAGGCTGTTTAGGAATCGTAAGAAGGAGTAGAAAAATAGCAGGACCACGCGCCTGAAGGGGCAGTGTTTATGTGTGAAGCGGACGGTAGACGGCCAGGTGAAGGCATGGGCGGTTGTCCCTGGGAGAGGTTTGAGTCTATCATCAAGCGACTCAGGGGTCCTGACGGTTGCCCTTGGGACAGGCAGCAGACTTTTCAATCCCTCATGCCCTTCGTTTTGGAAGAAGCATACGAAGTGGTCCAGGCTGCTTCGGAAAACGATGCGGATAAGCTCAGGGAAGAACTGGGCGATCTGATGCTCCAGATAGGGCTTTATTCAGCCATTGCCGAAGAGCGGCAGTTTTTCACGTTGGCCGATGTGATTGACGGGATATCGGACAAACTGGAACGAAGGCATCCTCATGTGTTCGGAGACTGTAAGGCGGACACTCCTGCACAGGTTGAGAAGCTTTGGGAGGAGATCAAGCGCAACGAGAGGGGAGAAGCTCCTGAGCGTCAGTCCTTGATGGATAAGGTGGCCAAAGGGCTGCCGGCCCTGATGAGAGCACAACAGCAGCAGGAAATTGCAGCCAGGGTGGGCTTCGATTGGCCCGATATGCATGGCGTGATTGACAAACTCCACGAAGAAATCTCAGAGCTCGAAGAAGCCTGGGACAAGGATGACAAGCCTCTGATTGAGTCCGAAATCGGTGACCTCCTTTTCGCGTGCGTGAACCTGGCTAGGTGGTTGGGGGTCGATGCCGAGGTGGCACTTACCCGTACAATTGACAAGTTTTCCAGAAGATTTAGGCTCATGGAAGCATATCTGAAACAACACGATCTAACGATAAGAGAAGTAGGGTTGGACACCTTGGATGAACTGTGGGAAAAGGCTAAGGATGGGGAGAATAAGGAGGGTGAGGAAGGAGCGTAGCGCCGTTTTGAGCTGTCCAAGAGGGTGCCGGCCAACACGGTTGGCAGTACATATACCGTCACTAAATGGAGGGATCTAGCGTGAACAAATCTGAGCTTATCGGAGCCGTAGCCCAGAAGGCAGGGTTAACCAAGAAGGACACTGAGAAAGTCATTAACAGCTTTATCGAAGTTGTACAGGAAGCTCTCGCAACAGGCGATACTGTGGGAATCTTGGGATTCGGCACTTTCCTTGCGAGAGAAAGACCTGCCCGGGAAGGGCGCAATCCCAGGACGGGCGAACCCATTCAGATTCCTGCAGCAAAGGTTCCTGTATTCAGGCCCGGCAGGGGACTAAGGGACGCTGTGAAGTAAGGTAGCGGTAGGCAAGACACAGGACAGATACAAGAAACATCGCAGTTTTGAGGATACGGTTTCCGGAGGAGGGCTGGCAGTGCGTCTGGATAAGTATCTTAAGGTGGCACGTTTGGTTAAGCGCAGGACTCTTGCGCAAGAGTTGTGCAACGGAGGCCACGTAACCAAGAACGGACGCCCTGCCAAGCCCTCAACCCGCGTTGAGGTCGGCGACGTGTTGGAAATCAGGTTTGGCCCCAAAACGGTCATCGTTGAAGTGCTTGCTTTGGCCGACAGTGCCGACAAGAAAACCGCCGGCTTTCTCTACCGGCGGCTCTCAGGAGAGGATTTGGCTGAAGAAAGCTAGCGCGCCGTATAGCCTTTACCGGTCTTCTCCATCCTTTATGGGAATGTACTGCACTTCCCCGGGCATAACCAGCCCGAGCTTCTCTCTTGCGGCCTTCTCTATATACTCTTCGCTGCCCAGGGTTTGTGCTTGCTCTTCCAGTGCACTGTTCAACATCATGTAGTACTCTATCTCGGATTCCAGCTGCGCAAGCCGGTTCCTGACCCGTATCACTTCAACTTGTCTGACGGCAAAGGTTATGGCAATCAACCCAATAAACGCCCATATCAAGTTGAGGTTGGTTTTGCGTTGCCTTCTACCCCTCATGGCTGTTCCTCCTCTGTGCCATCTCCACCGAACAGGTTCAAGGGATCGCCTGAAATCACAATGACTACCTGATAGCCCTTTTGTTTCGCCCTATTGTACAGAGTTGCTACGGTGGACTGGCTAAGGCCTAGCCGCTCCGCTATGGCTTGGGCTGAATAACCTGTTTCTTTGAGGACTACTACTTGTCTTTCCCTGAAACTCAGCCTTTCGGCTCCTCGGATCTCGATTTGCACAGCTTATCCCCTGGGTTATCCACAAGTTATGCACAGATTGTGGACAAATTTAGTACAACCTTATTCTACGTCAATATCGGAATTCCTGCACGGGATATAAGCTTAGCTGGATAATTTCAAGCATGCGGTGGGTCAATCGGGGATGCCCCTTTATTGGCGGTTGTCCCCGTTTTCGGGGGGAGGTTTTGGCAGTATAGCGGTTACCAACAGCCTGATTTTCTGATTGAAGGAGCTCATTGCTGATGTGAGGCAGCGTTTGGCCCTGGCGATTCCGTTCACGGTATGTCTGGCGCATGTGAATGCCAGGCCGTAAACGATGTTTCCTACCAAAGCGTTGGCGAAAAGGAACCCCATGGCAAGAGCGATGACGATGTATAGCCGGACTTCCCCGTAATTGATCAGGAGTACTGCACCTGCTATGGCAGTTAGCACTACCACCGCTACCAGCCCGTCCAGGACGTGGCCGGTGAGCTTTGCCGGGGAAGTGGCAGCCCTAAGGGCGGTATAAACCTGGAACGTTAGACTGCAGAGAATCCCCATGAGAAAAAGCACGGCCAGCCGCCACACCTGTACGTCTACAGAAGGGTGCATAATTAACGGAAGATCCTCTGCAACAGACTGCCTTCCCGGCGCCTGGCCCCCCGGTCAAGGGACGAGTATTCCAGGGAAAACAGCATGCCTTCCAGGATCATCTGTCCCTTTTCCAAGTCCAGGGCGGTGATGTGGAATTCCTCCCCCATGAGCGCCAGGGTCCCCATTTCAGTTTCGACCACTACTTGCCTTTCATCGAAACTCTCTACGTGGAGCACTCCCGTTAGCCGGACTGACTCCCTCTGGAAGATCTCGACCTTGTGGGTGCCTTGCTCAACTGGGTATTGATCCAAACTGAGCACCTCCGGAACAAAGCTATGCGGCCGATCTAGTATCCTAAATATGCGTGGCCCAGTAATATATGACATGTGAGGGGAGCGGATTGCCGTGCTTGACACTGAAAATATGCATAACCTATAATCAGTTTGCCGGATTTATCAACGAGTACCGGGAGGAATGTCGGAGGTATGGCCCTCGAAGTAGGCGCGATTGTAGAGGGGATCGTTACCGGGATCACTAACTTCGGCGCTTTTGTGACTTTGCCTGATGGCGCGACCGGTTTGGTACACATCTCTGAGATCGCTGACGCATATGTCAAGGACATCAACGATTATGTGAAGACGAACGAGAAAGTTCAAGTGAAGGTGCTGTCTGTAGATCCTTCCGGTAAGATCGGACTGAGTATCAAGCAGGCCAGTCCAACGTACAGGCCGAGGCCTGCGCGTACGCCCCGCTCCCAGGCAAGCTTCGAAGACAAGCTTGCCAAGTTCCTGAAAGAGAGCGATGAGCGCCTGGCCGATCTTAGAAGGCATACAGATTCCAAGCGTGGAGGACGCGGCTCTCGCCGGGACTTCTGAGCAGACTTAGCCGGGGTGTTGGAATAGGTAGACAATGGGGACTTAAAATCCCTTGGGCTTTTGGCCCGTGCGGGTTCGAGTCCCGCCCCCGGCACCATGTGTAGGCTGTTCTACTCCATTGTTGGTTTTTGCACCCCATGAGTGCTCTCCATCGTTACTGCATAGCTTCATTATTACGTGAGCAGTATCCTGGTGTTGCCCTCGTTGAGCCCGCGGTGTTATATAGATCTGCTTCTGGAGAGCCAAGGTGATGTGGTGCATATGCTGTTGTGACGCTTACGCCTACCGGAACCACGCCCGGATGAATGAGGTGACTTTCTCTGTGAGGACCCTGGAAGATGAACTGTGGGTGTACTTCGGTTGCCCCAACAGATACTGGCGGGACAAGTGCGCAGCTTGCCGGGAAAAGGTCGGGAGACTCAAGGGGCCTGTCGCCGAGTGCATCGATTGTTGGAAGGTTGAAATATGGGGCCAGAGTCCGTGGCTCCTGGATGCCATGGGCTCTCATGATAGTCCGCGTGGGAGTGCCCACCATGGCAGGTGCAAGAACCACCGCCACCTGCCTCAAAGGGCCGGCAGTGCATGCATTGAGGAGCTTCTTGGGGAGTCACTGTATCCCGAAGGCATGCCTGTCGGGCTGGGCGTTCTACACCGGTTGGCTTTGCAGCTCGCCCTGAGACAGGGTTATGCTTTCGTGGCCAAGCTGTCTAAACACCCTTTGCATGTTGTCCGTACGGGGGAGCCTTTGACCCAATATCCGGAGCAGGAAACGGACAACCTACTTATGATTTATGCGTCTTCAGTCCCGGAAAGGGACGAGATCCGGCAGGCGGTATGCCATATCCTGGGGTTAGAGCTGCGGCGGGCGGCGGACATCCCTGTGCGCCGTGGATGTTGGGTGTATGATCCGATCCTGGGCCCCTGGCAGACCTGGAAGGTAGAATAGGAGTCAGGCTCTCTGACGGTGAGAAACTGTTATCATCCCGTTCATCGGTATTCCGCCTTGGCCTGCCTCGTGCAGGCGTTTTGGTCTTGTGCATTGACATGCCGTCGGTTTGCGGCATACAATGTAGACACATACACCCCGGTGGGGGTGTTGGGGGTGTCTATCGATGAGCGAAACAGCCAGGGACAAAGAAGCCAAGGACGAAGACAAGCACATGGGAAAGGAAACACATTTCAACGTCACCGGTATGACGTGTGCGGCATGTTCAGCAGCCGTTGAGCGCAACGTAAGGCAGCTTGCGGGTGTAGACGATGCAGCCGTGAACCTGCTGACAGGGACCATGCGGGTCAAGTATGATTCCGGCCAAGTCAGTGATGAAGATATCGTGAAGGCGGTTACTCAAGCCGGCTACGGGGCTTCGGTGAAAGCCGAGGCCCAACAGGGAGCCCGCCGTGCTGCCCCTGCCGGCGAAGCTAAGAATGTGGTAGAAGAACAGATCCGGGAGATGAAAAACCGCCTGGTTTCATCCCTGGTATTCATGGTGCCCCTGATGTATGTATCCATGGGGCATATGGTGAATTTGCCTTTACCTTCATTCTTGTCGGGGGCCCAAAACGCGGTTTCCTTTGCTTTCCTCCAGTTTCTGCTGGTGCTGCCGGTAGCATACGTGAACAGGAAGTTCTTCACAGTGGGCTTCAGGGCATTGTTCAGGAGGCAGCCCAACATGGATTCCCTGATTGCCGTAGGTTCCGGGGCAGGTTTGGTCTACGGGGTGTTTGCCATCTTTCGGATGAGTCGCGGTTTAGGCGCAGGAGACCTGGCTTTGGTGGCTCAATACGCCCATAACCTGTATTTCGAATCCTCGGCGATGATCCTCACCCTGATTACCCTCGGGGAGTTCCTTGAAACCCGGGCCAAAGCGCGGACTTCAGACGCCATAAAGAAGCTTATGGATCTTGCCCCCAAGACGGCCTTGGTGGAACGTGGCGGGATACAGGAAGAGATTCCCGTGGAACTGGTCGAAGTGGGAGACATCGTCGTGATTAAGCCCGGGGACCGGATTCCCGTGGACGGGATCATAGTCGAAGGACAGTCTTATGTAGACGAGTCTGTGTTAACCGGCGAAAGCATACCGGTGGAGAAGGGCGTGGGAGACCGGGTAAGCGCAGCTACCATCAACGAATCAGGTGCTTTCAAGTTCCGGGCTACGGAAGTGGGTGAGGACACCACCCTGGCTAAGATCATTGCGCTGGTGGGCGAAGCAAGCGCCACCAAGGCACCCGTTGGCAGGCTGGCAGACAAGATAAGCGGTATATTCGTTCCTGTGGTCATGGCAATTGCCCTGGTTAGTACCCTTGCATGGCTTTTGGCAGGCCGGAGCTTCGAGTTTGCCATGTCCATCGGCATCTCAGTGCTGGTGATTTCCTGCCCGTGTGCCCTGGGCCTTGCAACACCGGTCGCCATCATGGTGGGGACGGGTAAAGGGGCGGAGCACGGCATACTCATAAAGTCTGCCGAAGCCCTGGAAGTCCTCCATCATATAGACACAATAGTGCTGGACAAGACAGGTACTCTGACAGAAGGCAAGCCACGGGTGACAGATATCGTGTTGGGCAGTGCCGGGACTCAGGAAGAGCTCCTGGAGATCGCAGGCGCCCTTGAAGTCAACTCAGAGCACCATATCGCAAAGGCCATATTGAACTGCGCGGATGAACTCAACATCACCTTGAGGAATATCACGGAGTTCAAAGCCATTTCCGGCAAAGGCGTTGAGGGCCGCATTAACGGCAAAGCCTATTCAGCTGGGAATGTGCGCTTCATGCGTGAAAAAGGCGTTGACACCTCCGCCATGGAGCACCTGATAGACGGGCTTTCCGAGCAAGGCAAGACCCCCATATGTTTTGCCGAGGAAAACACCTTGCTCGGGGTGATTGCCGTTGCCGATGTGCCCAAGCCCACCAGCCGCCAAGCAGTGGAAAGGTTTAAGCAGATGGGAGTCAGGGTGGCAATGCTCACCGGTGACAACCGGAAGACGGCTGAGGCCATACGAAAGCAGTTGGATATCGATGAGGCCATTGCCGAAGTATTGCCCCAGGAGAAAGACAGCATGATTCAGAGCCTCCGGCAAGACGGGCACAAGGTGGGCATGATAGGCGACGGCATCAACGATGCCCCTGCCCTTGCCAGGGCTGATGTAGGCATAGCCATAGGTGCAGGCACTGATGTGGCAATCGAGTCGGCAGACATCGTGCTGGTAAAGAGTGACTTGATGGACGCCGTGGGGGCCATGGAGTTATCCAAGGCGACTATCAGGAACATCAAGCAGAACCTGTTCTGGGCGTTCTTCTACAACACCCTGGGCATACCCATTGCCGCGGGGCTGTTGTACCCTGCGTTTGGGCTCAAACTCTCACCCATGATAGGTGCTGCGGCGATGAGTATGAGCTCTGTGTTTGTAGTAACCAACGCCTTGAGATTGCGCAAGTTCAAACCTACTGCGCCTGAAAGGCAACAAGCCGTTGACCTGCGTTTTAAGCCGGTTGCAGTGTCCAAGGTGACACCGGCGGTCTTGGCTTCTTCGGAGCGGGTTGACGGTGACGGTGTTGCTGTTGATAGTTCCGTTGGTGCTCCCCAGTCAGCCGGAGTTTCACAGGTGCAGGTATTGGAACCGGCCTTTGGGGGCCCCGGTGCGGATTCCGGTTCGGATCCCGGTTCGGTTGCGGATGTTAAGCCTGCTTTCCAAGACAAAAGAGAAGAGGAGGATGTAATCATGAAGAAGACCCTGAAAATTGAGGGAATGATGTGCGGGCACTGCAAGATGAGGGTTGAAAAGGCCCTTGGTGCAGTGGATGGGGTAAGCAGCGTCGAGGTGAACCTCGAAGATGGAACCGCTGCCGCATCCCTCATGCAAGCTGTATCTGACCAGGTGCTGAAGCAGGCGGTGGAAGAGGCAGGCTATAAGGTTATCGAAGTAGAGTGATATGAAGGATATGGCGTCAGGTGTAACGTGATGTACTTGTATGGGGTGGCGTCGTAAAGCGCGGACATCAATACCGGCCAGGGGTTCCGCGTTTCCCGTGCGGCTTTCCGGGTGATGGCTTCCGCCCCGGGAGAGTCACGCGGGCGGGTCGGAGTTATGTAGGAATGCGGTGGCAGTATAAGGCGGGAGATTGAAATGAGGGCGAACAAAGACACCACGTTAAGGAAACTGAAAACCGTGCGGGGACAGCTAGACGGGCTTATCAGGATGGTTGAAGAAGACCGGTACTGTATCGATATCTCTAATCAGCTTATGGCGTCCATCGGTATATTGAAGAACATAAACAGGGATATCCTGCATGCCCACTTGAGACACTGCGTTGCCGAAGCTTTCGAGGATGTTGAAACCAAGAAGCAGAAGATAGATGAGATTATATCGGTGATAGACAAACTTGCCAGGTAGCCGGCCAGATAGGTTATACGACCATAGACCGGGACCAGGCTCAAGCCAAAAGAAAGCCGATATTCATGAAATAGTGACTTCTTTTGTCCCGTCCAGTCGCCTGAGTTCATCAAGCAAGGCGTTCTTGTCTGCACCGGGGGGTACCGATACCAGAAACACGACCTCCATAAGGTCTTCATCGGAGCTTACCATGTCTATATCCCTTATTTGTACCTTGAACCGACCCATCACATCGGTAACCTTAGCCAGTTGGCCAGGTTTATCCGCAATGGTCATGGCAATGTTGACTAACCCCTTCTTCTTGAAGAACAATCGCTCAAGGCGCCTCAATGAAACGAGTGTAACGGAGACCAAGGCAAATGCCACGATACCTCCTGCATAAAGGCCGGCTCCTATGGCAAGCCCGATACATCCTACAACCCAGAGGCTTGCGGCGGTGGTGAGGCCTTCTATCCTGTGTCCGTCTTTCATTATGGTACCGGCGCCCAAAAAGCCTATGCCGCTTACTACCGCAGCGCCCAGCCTAGCAGGATCCAGATTGGCGAGGTGATGATATCTCTGGAACAGGGCTTCACTGATCACCATTATGAGAGCTGACCCTAAACATACCAGTGTATGCGTCCTAAAGCCTGCCGGCCTGTTCACAAGCTCTCTCTCCAGGCCAATAACCCCACCCAGAAACATGGCCAAGAGCAGCCTGAGCACTACGCTCCACTCCATACAAACACCTCCTCATATATGCATGTCTAGCCTATGCAGATGCAGTCTAGTTTGCCAGAGGCAATTCTGTCAAGGAAAGCCAGGCATCTGCCTAACGTACGACTTGGGGCTCTCGCGTCTAAGACTCTTCAATAAGAAGAGACCCGGAGCTTACAAAGGGCGTGCCGGGCCATCTATACCCCTTTTACGGCAAGCACCTCTCTGGCAGGGGTCCGGTCTCCGGTGCAGTTTATCATCCTGGGAGCGTCAAGGTATCTAAGACAAAAGCCCAGGTTCTTGTAGAGCCGGACAATCCGGTTGGTGGCTTGATTGGACAAGACGACCCGACCGGGATGTCTTGCCAGCCACTGAGCAAGCCTTACCTGATCCTCCCATGTAAAGCCTTCCTTGGAGTACTGGGTGAACTCAACGTCATAGGGGGGATCGGCATAGATGAAATCGTCAGGTTGGACCGGTATATCCTCGAAATCAGTGCAGGTAAATTGCCAGTTCCTGAACAGGGATTGGTAAGGTGAGAAATCCCGGATGTAGTTTATGGTCTTGTAACGCCCGAAGGGGACGTTGAACTTACCTTTCTTGTTGAACCTGCAAAGGCCGTTGTAGCCGGTACGGTTGAGATAATAGAACAGCTCTGCCGCTTGTTTGGTGTTGTCAAGACCTTGCTGTATGAGTTCATTGAAGCGGTTACGGTGGGAATAATAGAGCTCCTTCTCGTTCCGCATGTCGATTTCGACCTGAAGGCCTTTGGAGACCCAACGGAAGAAATTGATCAGATGCCGGTTTATGTCGTTGAGCAATGCTGAGTCCGGCATTAGGCCCAAAGTCACGGCCAATCCGCCGCAGAAGGGCTCAACCAGGCGCCTGTGGGAATGGGGGGTCCAGTATTCCCTCAAGTAGGGGACTAACCACCGTTTGCCGCCTGCCCATTTCAAGGGGGGCTTCAGGGTTGGTTGTACGGTGTTTTGTCGGGGCAAGATGTCTTGTTGTTTCTTACGTTGCGATGGCGGTACCACTTACCGTCCTCCCAAGTGAGCTTATGCTATGCACATGTTTCTGCAAGCTTACAGGGTAATCCTGCGCCTGGCCTTTGTGCGCTGTACCGTTTCCCGGAGCACGTCCTTTTGTGCCAGTGCAGGTTCTTTCAAAGCAGGCACTAGATGAACAAGCCGGTTGCTTGAGTCTGGTTGCGAGACCTATGAAGCTTCCGGCAACACCGTTGCCTTTGAGTAGACTATCCAATGCTCTGATGCCCCAGGTCATGGGTAATATGTCGGAAAATGCCCGGAGTGAAGCGGGCATGGTGTCCCATGGGATTACAACTCCTGAGAAGAACAAGACCAAGTATTCCAGGATAGATCCAACCCGTTTCAAAACCATACTCAAAGATGCCATGAAAACTCCGAAGGCGTAAAGGGTGATGACTACTAGGATACCGATGACCAATGCCATTAAGGATACCCTGGGTGACGAAAACATATAGCCGAGGTCCGGCTTGAACGCCATGTAAAGCACCGCGCCAACCGCAATGCTCTGGGCAAGAGTAAACACGCAACGCGCGATACTGCGGGCAGTTAAAACATGCATAAGGTTCTTTGAGCCACAAAACCCGGTTAGTAACCCTCTCGACAAAGCCCATTCTGTGACTGGCCACTATAACGGTTTTTCCCATGTCTTTAACCCAGCTCTTTATGGATTCGGTGAGATCTGCAGCGGCAATTACGTCAAGGCACAGGACCCCTAACTCCCAGTCTAGTATTACACGGGTATAGGGTTTGTCGTGGTCCTCGCATTCGAACTTGTAGCTGAACTTAAACGGGATCTTCTGCAAGGGCTTCTGGATGTCCCCAAAAAGGTTGAACTGCCTATTAAGCACTTGCCATTCAGGTTTCCAGTCAGGTTCTGCTTCTTCAACAACATCCAAAACGCGTTTAGGCCTGACGATTCCCAGTGACACTTTCTCAGTTTCATAAAGGGTTTCAAGCTGCTTGACGATGTGGACCGGCATCTTGTCGATTATCGCCCGACGGGCACGCCAGTCGCGATCTCGTTTGGTATCAAGCTGTTCTCCAATGAGTTTGATTGACTCTATGAGCGGCTCACGGCTTTCTTTTCGAGCGTCGCTGGAACGTCCCCTTGGCGCAAGATTGACCTCAATCCACTGATACTTGCGGAACCGCCGTTCGCGCGGCTGATATCGGTAGGGTATGGGGTAAAGCCGCACCCATTCATAGTCATCAGTGATCCCGGCAGTACATACTAGTTCCTTGTACTCGCGTGATGGATGAGGATACGTCATGACCGTTATCAATACACGTGTTGCTTGATAATCTGTTCCCATTTGGCCACCTCAAGTCGCTGACGGTTAACCCTGTGCTATCCGAAATAGATTCAGCTAGGACGGACCTATGGTAACGACTTGGATCGACTTCCATACACATGAGCGTTGAAGGCTTCGAACTCATCCACGATGCAATATCTCGGACTAAGTCTTCTGCAGAGTTAAGAACCTCCTCTGTGTATCTGTTGAACAGCATGTCGAGATCGTCTTGGTCGTCCAAACATGCTCTCCATTCGGAAGGGATTCCCACTTGGGGCATATGTCGATATTCGATGTCCACATATTTTGCAAGATTCGCCAGTGTCGATCCGTAGAAACCAAATACCCGCGATACTGCATTTCTTCTTACGTCTATGAGCTGCTTGATCCCTGACCGTAGCAACAGATTCAAGAATCCATCTACTTGCATGCTCGAATAACCTACGGTGTACACGGCATAGGGAGCTTCTTTGAGTGGGATGTAGTGCCTGTTGCGCTCACTTCTCGTTGCATACCAAGGATGTTGCGCATACACTAGTTCGGTCAGTTCATTGACGGGATACTGACCATAGTTCGCCCAGAATCTGCCAAACTCCTTCCAAAGATTAGGGGGCAGATCCAATGATGTCTGTAACCCAAGGTCAGTGAGGCGGATGGCATTCGAGGACGGCAGCTCAATCAGTCCACTATCAATCATTTTCTGGAGTTCGTGATATAGCGTGAAAGAAAAGGGTCCATACTTGTAAGGGAGAAATTGGTAGAAAGCATGTGTATAGCGTGGACTGAGGTGCTGCCGGAGAAGAAATACTTGCTTGACGAGCTTCAGACGGGTTGTGCTTCCTCCGGAACACTTTATTAACGCGATTATCAGCTTTTGTCTTATTAACATTTCAATCACTCTCGGAACTCAGTCCATCAGGTCTTAGTATCTATTTCCATTGTAGAGTTTTTCCTTGTATGATGGCCAAAAGCATGGCTAGATTGATGGTCGTCTCATAATCCCTTGTGAGACTTCAGAAATGGCCTTTATTATGCATGCTTCCCGGTGTCTAATGAACTGATCGAAATCATCCCGCATCAGAGCTTCGTATGCCTGTTTGTTAATGAAATGGGTTTCAAGCGTTTGTAACAGCCGAGACTCATCATTGTCATGCCCTTCCAAGCACTCTTTGAAGAATTCAGATGGTCGTTTGTTCCGCTTGCGGTTATTGGTCTCTTTGGATATGAGTGTTCTGTTTAGAATGATGTCCACTTGGTGATCGTGCCTGTATACTTCGCGGGGGAAAATGTGGTCATCCTGGCATGTATGTAGATCTGCCTTTTGCCCCGTTAGGAAGTCGCGGGCTCCTTTCCGAAGAATCAAGCACATAACACCCTTGTACACAGTAGATCGTCGCTCTGCAGCGGTCAAATCAACAGCATCTACGCTTACGCGGCGGAACCAGTCAGGTTCAGTACCACTGTGTTTCACCATCCCATACGTTTTGCTCCTGGTATAGCCACTGGTAGAAGGTGTTTGGTTCTCGAAAGATAGAGAATGGTAAAGCGTGATGGGTCCTGACCATCTCTTGAATCTTAGACATTCGCCGCCGGTCGAGCAAAGACACGCCTACAACTGCTTCTTCAATATCTCCGTTTAGAGCCGCGTCCAGCAAAAGGTAGAATTTGTGAGAGAACTTGGAATTTCTCAGTGGAATGTCAGGGCTGTAGAGGGCGTAAAAGACGGAGGTTATCCGTTGTTGCCCGTCCAGAACCAGCTGCACTGTTGGGTGGCGATCAAAACGTACCTGTTCGTTGACTTTCTCAAGTCCTTCTATTGGACGAAAGGGAAACATAGGATTATCGGCGTAAATATCGAGCATTAGAAACGCCCCGATAAAGTAGCCCTGCAGAATAGAGCTCAACAATTCTTGAATATCCCTGCGCTCCCAGATAAAAGAACGCTGAAATTCAGGAACCACTACTTTTCCTTCGCAGGCTTCTTCTACGATTGACAAAAGCTTTCTTGGATTGGCCTCGGGGGAGTCCATTTTAGTGAAGCGCATCAAAAACCCTCCTGCTTAGTTATTGCTCTCGGTCATTATCGCCAGGGCTTTTCACCCCACAAGTCTTTAGTGCGAATTTTCTAAGTTGATGGATTGCGTTGTTGATTAATGGATGATTTTTGTGTCGCCCACAGTCTCTAATGGTGCATTCGACGCAGAGCAGCCGTCAACCTCTCCATGGATGCGCTCAGGATATGGCTGTCACTCTAGGCGAAGATGCTACATAGGAGGCCTAAAGGAATCTACCTTATGACTCGGAAAAATGGGTACAACGACACAGTTTACTAAGCGGACATCATATGGGTCAAAACACAAAGGGAAGACTGAGTCAGGTTAGAATATGGTGGGCCATACAGGACTCGAACCTGTAACCCTCCGATTAAGAGTCGGATGCTCTACCAATTGAGCTAATGGCCCATGAAAAAGTCTGGTAGCGGCGACTGGATTCGAACCAGTGACTCTACGGGTATGAACCGTATGCTCTAACCAACTGAGCTACGCCGCCACCCATACAGCATAGATAATTATAAGCACGATATGAGCGTTCGTCAACATCTTCGCCCAGGGCTGCTACCGGCCAGTGCTTGCTATTGGTCAGTGATCTGCTACCGGATCTCCCATGACCCCCACCGTTCCAAATGGACGTCATTTCTTCGACAAGCATCTACTCTTCCTCAGAAGTGCCCAAGGACAAGCCCCGACATGAAATTCGCAGCCGACGGTATAAAATGGAAACACATCTGAGGAGGATCAAGACGTGAGCAAGGTCACCAGCTTTCTCCAGGACAAGTTCAACCTGCGCCGGCGGAGGTCCAGACAAGCGCCCGATGAAGCAGGCAACGAGGGCTTGGTGGAACTTGCCCGGGGACAAAAATCAATGATACCTTTGTACCTGGTTTATGTGATTGCATTCTTGCTGGGCAGGGTGCAGATCATCGGCACTCTTAGTCCATTCGGTCCTGGTTTCTACGTGGGTTACCGTACCGTCCTGGGTGGGTTTTCCATACTGTCAGCCGTTGCCGTACTTGCCGGCACTGCAAGCCTCAAGCAATGGGAGCTACTCATCCCGGCGGGGATCTCCATGGCCGGGATCACCCTGCTAGTACGCGATGAAGACAAGGCTGGCTATGGACGCGTGGCAAATGCCTCCATTGCCGGTTTTTGCGTTTTCATGGCGCGGGCTATCACTGGAATTGCCACAGGTCTCAACTTGTCGCTGTACCTGTCTGCTTTCATGGAAGCGCTATGCACCATAGTCTCAGGACTGATTTTCATTTCAGCATTTGACAGGGCATCAGGCACGGAAAAGCCCGGTTGGCGATCAGGTAGAGTAGGGCAAGCCTTGATGTTAATGGGCTTGTTTGCAGTTGGTGGCCTTCAAGGAGTCAAACTGTTCAACTTGGACATTGGCGTCATTGTCATCATGGCTGCTACCTTCGCTCTTGCCTATGCATGCGGCCCGAGCGTCGGGGCGTTAACAGGCATATTGGGCGGCTTGGTGGCATGCATGACGGGTTTGGAAAGCCCCGAGATAATCGGGCAGCTTGGCGTGATCGGGGTTCTCTCCGGTTTGGGAGGGAAATTGGGCAAGCTGGAAGCGACCCTGGGTTACCTGTCTGCAGGCCTTACCATGGCGTTCTTTTCCGATTCGGCTTCTCTAATTAGGCACATGTTGATGGAGCAAATCCTTGCGTCGGCTGTGGTTTTGCTCATCACCCCGGGTGTCAGGGGGTGTCTGCTTGAGAGTGTTTCAGGACTTATGCCCGGCGTCCGCCGACTTTATCGGCGGGTTGGCTCAGACGGGCTACCAGAGGAAATGGGTGAATACAGAACGAGTTCGGTCTTCAACGTGCTTTCTGAACTTGGCCGTCTATTTGAGGAGGCTAGCGTTACAAGGCCAGGCTCATCCGAGCAAAATGCGCCTCCTGATTTGGATGTAGCCGTCATGAAGCATCTATACGAGAAAACCTGCCAAGACTGCGGAAACCGCGCTTATTGCTGGGAAGAGCATTTCGGGGAAACATATGAAGAGTTCATAAACCTGGCGCGAAAAGCGCGGCTTACAGGCAAACTTGGCTTGCACGACAGCAGTTTGGCCATAGCTGACAAGTGCGGCAGGTTCCGTGAGATGGTGCTTCACCTCAATTACGAGAACCACATAGACAGGCTTGAGAAGCAGCTGGCGTCCATCGAATCGGACACCATTGGCTGTCTCGCTTACCAGTTCAAGTGCCTGGGTCGGCTAAGAGCGGATGTGGATCCGGACGGGGGTATAGGTGTAACCGGAAAAAAGAGAGCTTCCCTCACGATATCGGTAAAGGGCACCACTATCCCGGCATCAGGCGTAGAAAAACCCGGTGATATGTGGACCAGGTACGATCTGGACCCCGGAAGGACCCTGCTGGTCCTGGTGGATGGAATGGGCAAAGGGGAGATCGCAGCCAAACAAAGCCGAGACGCGATCCGGCTTCTGAAATCGTTGATAGAGTGTAGGCTCGATCACGCCGCATGCATATCGTTCTTGAACTCTGCTTTGCATCTTGCGTGGAGGCCCGACAGCTTCGTAGCCCTTGACTGCGTGGTAATAGACGCCGAGGTTGAAAGGGCGTATTTCTACAAACTGGGGGCGCCTCCGTCATTCATACGGAAGGGAGACGGCAATGTCCTGGCAGTACGTGGTTCCAACCCTCCTGCCGGGGCCGTCACTCACGTGTACTGTCACGGTACAAGTGAGCCCATCAGCCCCGGCGATCTGATATTCCTGGTTTCAGACGGTGTCTTCAGGTCAAGCCCGGTCCCGGCAAGGGCAGAGCATATGCTGATGATGAGACTGAGCCGCATGAAGCAAGGCACTCTGGGCGATTACGTGAAGTCCCTGGTGAATCACAGTCTACGTCACCAAAGGCAGACGCCCAACGATGATATAACAGTAGTGGGTGTTCTCATAGAGAGTATTTGAAAATGCTGCCGACAAATGGTATGTCTATGTAGGAAAAAACTTCAGGGGTGATTCACTCGGCCGGGGATCCTGTGAAACAAGTCCTGGATACCGTTGCCTCCACCATCCGGGCATACAACATGATTGAGCCGGGCCACATGGTTATTTGCGGCGTGTCAGGCGGCCCTGATTCCATGTGTTTGCTGGACTGCCTTGACATTCTATCCGGCGAGATGGGCTTTGGCTTGTTTGTGGCACACCTCCACCACCACATGCGCGGGGAGCAAGCTGACAAAGACGCTCAACTTGTGGTGGATTTTGCCCAATCCCGGAACATCCCCGTTGAGGTAGGCCATGCCTATGTGCTTGAGCTTGCAGACGCTTTGAAGGTCGGGATTGAGGAAGCGGGCAGAATAGCCAGGTACCGTTTGTTTTTTGACTTGATGGAGCAAATTAGGCCCCACAGGATTGCCTTGGGCCATAACATGAACGATCAAGCTGAGACCGTGCTCATGAGGCTGGCGCGGGGAGCCGGAACCCAGGGCTTGGCGGGTATCCCGCCTGTCAACGGCCCTGTGATAAGGCCTCTTATCCATGTCCCCAGGGGTCTCATCGAAGAATACTGCCGCAAACGAAACCTCCCTGTGATAACCGACGTATATAATCTCGATCTCAAGTACACGAGAAACCTGGTAAGGTACGAGATCCTTCCAAAGATCGCAAAGGTGCTCAACCCGTCGCTGGTTGAGACCCTGGCTAAGACAGCCAAGGTCTTGAGATGGGATGCGGATTTTCTTGAGGAGCAGGCGGAAGCGGCGTTTCTCCGTACCTCAATGAAAGAAGGCAGGGTTACCCTGGTGTGCGAGCGGAGCGTGGGGGATCTTCCCAGAGCTATCGGGTCAAGGGTATTGGAAAAAGCTTGGCGGGAATGTGCCGGGAAAACGGACAACTTAGAGGTGAGCCACATTCTCAGGTTGCTTGACGGCGGTGAAGATCCCCTATCATTACCGGGGAAGGTTACTGTCCACAGGTTCAAGGGGCAGCTATGTTTCTACCCTCCTCCGCCGGAAGAAGTCGATATCCCGGTGCGGGTACCGGGATGTACTTCCGTGCCTCAACTGGGCTTGTCCGTCCACACCAGAATTCGGGACAACCCCCGCGGCGGGTACCGGAAAAGCGAGTTTAAGCAGGGAAAGAGCTTTTTTATGCTGGAACTGCGGGCATGGGTGGATTACAATAAGTGTGAGGGTGAGCTCCGGCTCAGGACGAGGCAGCCTGGTGACCGGATTGCCCCCTTGGGGATGCAAGGGAACGAGAAGACCGTAAAAGACCTGCTCATATCTATGCGTGTCCCTCGCTACTACCGCAGTTTCGTCCCTATCTTCGTATCAGGAGACAAGCTTGTATGGGTTGGGGGATTTAGGTTAAGTGAGCAGTTCAAGGTGAGTGCAGATACCTGTAAGATTATAGAAATCGAGATAGAGCCCTTATTGCGGAGAAGGCAGAATTGTGCTACGATTTAGCGAGCAATCTCGTGCTTGAGATGGAAAATGGTCGATGAATACGGCAGATGAACGGAAAGGGGGATTGGAGTGAGCAGGATATGGAGAAGCCTTGCCATTTACGTTTTGCTCATGTTTGTTGCAATATCTTTGGTTGATCTCTTTGCCCCCAAGGATCAGCTTACCGACATGGACTTCAACCGGTTCCTTTCCCATGTGGAAAAGGGTGAGATAATCTCCATCACGATAACCGACCAGAAATCTGCGACGGGAGCTGCAATCGGGACTCTGAAGGATGGTACCAAGTTCAAGACGGTTATTCCAATCGATCCGGAGTTGTACCAGCACCTGGTTGCTTCAGGAGTTGTGGTGGAATTAAGGCTCCCGCAGGAACCGTCAATATGGGTGTCTCTCCTGACGAATATGTTGCCCGCATTGCTAATGGTAGGATCGTTCTTCTACATGATGCAGCAAACCCAGGGCGGCGGCAAGCAAGTGATGCAGTTCGGCAGATCCAGGGCGAAATTGCAGACCGATTCCCATCAGAAAGTCACCTTTGCCGATGTGGCCGGCTGCGATGAAGCCAAGGAAGAATTGCAGGAAATAGTGGACTTTCTTAGGTACCCGAAGAAGTACGTGGAAATGGGCGCCAGGATTCCTAAGGGCGTCTTGCTTTTCGGAGCTCCGGGCACCGGCAAGACCTATCTGGCCAAGGCGGTGGCAGGGGAGGCCGGCGTGCCCTTCCTGTCCATCAGCGGCTCTGATTTTGTGGAGATGTTTGTAGGTGTCGGGGCTGCGAGAGTGAGGGACCTGTTTGAGCAAGCTAAGAAGCGAGCTCCGGCTATCGTTTTCATCGATGAGATCGATGCGGTGGGCCGTATGAGGGGGGCTGGCATGGGCGGCGGACACGATGAAAGGGAGCAGACCCTGAACCAGCTCCTGGTGGAAATGGACGGGTTCAGCGTAAACCAGGGGATTATCGTCATGGCCGCTACCAACAGGCCCGATATCCTAGATCCTGCGCTTCTGAGGCCCGGAAGGTTTGATCGCCAGGTAGTCCTTGATAAGCCGGACCTTAAAGCGCGGGTCGAAATACTCAAGGTCCACAGCCGAGGCAAACCTTTGGCGAAGGATGTGAACTTGGAGACCCTGGCTAAGGCCACTCCCGGGTTTACGCCTGCAGACCTTGAAAACGTGATCAACGAAGCCGCGCTGCTTGCTGCGAGACACAGGAAGAGACGCATTGGAATGCAAGAGCTTGAGGAAGCGGTTCAAAGGGTGGTTGCAGGGCCCAGGAAGAAATCCAGGTTGATAAGCCCCAAGGAAAAACGGGTTATTGCCTTCCATGAAGCCGGGCATGCATTGGTTGCCAACAAGCTTCCCAATGCGGATCCCGTCCACGAAGTGGCGATCATTTCGAGAGGGGGCGCTCTGGGGTATACCCTGCAGCTCCCGACTGAAGACAGGTATCTCATAACCAAATCTGAGATCTTGGACCGTGTCACTTCGACATTGGCAGGGCGGGCTGCGGAAGAGATAATATTCAACGAAGTCTCAAGCGGTGCCGCAAATGACTTGGAAGTGGCAACCCGTTTGGTGCGTCGGATGATTATGGAGTTTGGCATGTCAGAGAAGTTGGGACCCCTTACTTTCGGCAGGAAGGAAGGGCAGGTGTTCCTGGGAAGAGATCTTGCCAGGGAAAGGGATTTCTCTGAGGAAGTTGCCGCGGCGATAGACCAGGAAGAAAGCGCCATAATCAAGCAATGCTACGAGCGGGCTAAGCAAATCTTGTCTGAGCACCGTGATACCCTGATACTGATTGCCGAGACCCTTCTGGAGAAGGAAACCCTGAAGGCAGAAGAACTGGAGCGTCTGATGGCGGGTAAGCCCCTTGAGGACGCCGAGCCTGAGCCGGTGAAATCAGGGCAGGACGTTACACCTTCCCATGAGGTGCTGGAGGAAGGGTTGCCTAAAGAAGTACAGAGGCCAGGCAGGGTGACACCGGTTCCGGAGGTACAGTAGAGCTGCAAGTATTAACCGGTCTGAGTTGACGTAACACACAGCCGCCGGATGGTCTCCGGCGGCTGTCTTGCGTTTGAGCCCCTTACTGCCTGCTTGCGGGCTTGTCCTGGGGATGCTGAAGGACTTTTTGTCTTATAGGAAGAACATAGCAATGTTGCATATGGAGTTAGATGCGCGGCCCGGGCGAGAAAGCCCGGTCAGGGCGAGAACGTCAGATTCCGGAGGGATTGAGTTGACCTCTGAATTTCCGTACGCGGGTTTCGCGGAAGTCTACGATGAGATAATGGCGGATGCGCCTTATGACTTGTGGCTCGAATATATCGAGTCGATCTGGTCTACCCACGGTTTCATGCCTGTTTCAGTGCTAGATTTGGCTTGTGGAACAGGCAACATGTCATGGCGCTCGGCCAGAAACGGATACCTGGTAACAGGGCTCGACCGTTCGGAACAAATGTTGGAAATAGCCCGGCAAAAAGCAAAGGATGAGGGCCTATACATCCGGTTCATCAAAGGCAACATGGAAGACTTTATCCTTGAACGGCAGCTTGACGCAGCAGTGTGCTTGTTCGACAGCCTCAATTACCTCTTGGAACCAAGTGACGTCCGGTCTTGCTTTAAGTCAGTGTTCAATGCGCTTAATCCCGGTGGGTGCTTCATGTTTGACGTGAACACCCGGCTAAGGTTGTCTACCGTACCTGATGGCACAATGGTTTTCGAAGGTCCCTGGTATTTTGTTGTGTGGCGGAACTTCTGGGATGGAGACAACGAGTGGTGGCAGCTTAACCTCACGGGTTTCATCAAACGCAACGGGGTGTGGCAGCGGTTCGATGAGGTTCACAGGGAAAGGGCGTTTCCTGTGGAAACCCTTGCTGTATGGCTCGAGGAGGCAGGCTTTGAGGTAAAGGGGATTTACGATCCACCTGCTTTCAAGCCGGCTTCTGAAAGCACCCTTAGAGCTTATTTTGTTGCCCGTAAGCCGGACAGCTGAAGTAAAAGGGCACAAACTGTTTCCTCGGCGCGGGTATTATCTCTGCATCCGGGATTTATGGCATGCAATGATTTGCATGGGTTCCTACTTGCACATGATAAAACAGCAGACACCATTGGAGGGCGGCTGATGTTACCGGTGACAGAGGGAGAATCAGACGGCATGTTCAACATGGTAGAACTGGAACCCGGTATAGTGCTTCATTATCTGCCTGAATCAAAATGGAAGACCCTGTCAATCGACGTTTTTTGCAAGATCCCTGCAATGGCCGACAAACTTGCGATCCTCTCCCTGGTACCCAGGCTGGCGGCCAGGGGTACTGAGGCTTTGCCCACTATGCAAGACATCTCACGGTTCCTGGAGGACATGTACGGCGCCGCCATGGCTGCCGATGCCAGGAAAGTCGGGCCTATCCAGGTGATCAGGTTCGGCATGGACTTACCGTCCCCTTCTCACCTGAACGAGAATATATCGAGGGTGTCCCACGGTTCCATTGTGTCCCGGGCGTTTTGTTTCGTGTGGGACCTGGCTACCCGGCCGAACCTGAGAGACGGCGCCTATCCCCGAGAGGTGTTTGAGGTTGAACGGGACGAGCACAGGCGGGCCATAGCCGGCCTGATCAACAACCGCCCTTATTACGCCACAATCCGCCTTATGGATGAGATGTCCCAAGGCGACCCGAGGGGGCTACCGGCGTGGGGGAGGCTAGCGGACCTTGACAAAGCCACCTCCCGGGATACATGGAACACGTGGAAACAAGTGCTCTCCCGATGTGCTGTGAGCATTTACGCCGTAGGTGACGGGGCCGAGGAAGTAGCTGAGTTTCTAGGCGGTCACAGGCTGCAGTTTCCGCATGGAAGGTCGGTCCGGGTGATGGATCTATCACCTGAGCTGGACCCGCCACCCCTGCCCGAGGATGTGTTGAGGGCTGAGGATTTCCTGCCGGGGGAGCAGACGGTGCTGTGCATGGCCTTCAGCACCGGAATCCGCGAAGGGGATCCCAAAGTGCCTGCCATGTTGTTTTGCGACGGTATCCTCGGGGGACTCCCCCATTCCAAGCTGTTTACCGTTGTAAGGGAGCAGCATGGACTGGCGTATTTCTCGGGTACAATCCCAAATACCTGGCGCGGTTTGGTTATCGCCACTTCGGGTATCTCAGACGATGACAGGGCGGAAGTTGAGGACTTGATTGTCGGTCAGGTTGAAGCCATGAAACAAGGCCATATTTCAGACGAGGAGATGGAGAGTACTAGGAGGGGGCTGGTCAGGAGGCTGATGACGGAAGGTGACTCCCAGACAGCCCTTGTCATGCGGTCCCTTAGCCACGAAATACTTGGAGGGATGGCTACGCCCCGAGCACTTGCGGATGCTATCCTGAAAGTGACCAAAGACGACGTGGTCGAAGTGGCGTCAAAGATGGAACTGAAAGCAGTGCACACTCTGAGGGCAAAGGAAGATGCAATTGAAGAATCGCACTATCCTTAAGGATGAGCTTCTCAAGGAAGAGATCCATGGGGCCGTTATAGACGGAGTTAGAGTTTTTGTGCTACCCAAGAAAGGTTTCCGTAGGAAGTATGCTGAGATATCGGTGCATTACGGCTCGAACGACAACGCGTTCATACCCAACGGCGGAGGTGATCCGGTCCATGTCCCCCCAGGTATAGCCCATTTTCTTGAACACAAGATGTTTGAAAAACCATGGGGGGAAGCCTTCTCTGCGTTTGCGGGCATAGGGGCGTCGGCAAACGCCTACACGGCCAATAACTACACTTCGTATCTTTTTTGGACCTTGGAAAACCTCCTGCAAGCTTTGGAACTTCTGATGGAGGTTGTGTTCTCCCCCCATTTCACCGATGAATCCGTGGAGAAAGAAAAAAGCTTAATCGCCCAGGAAATCCGCATGTACCAGGATCAACCGGGTTCAAGGCTCTTCAGGGAGACCCTTTCGTCCCTCTTTCTGGAGCACCCGGTGCGTTTGGACATAGCCGGCACGGAAAGCTCCATCAAGCAGGTGGCCAAGGAACTCCTCCATCTATGCCACTCGACTTTCTACTGCGGCGCCAATGCTAGTCTGTACATCGCCGGAGATTTGGACCCCGACGAAGCCCTTGAACTGGCGGCAGGGGTAATCGCCCGGAGGGGCCTTAAGCCTTGCAGGCCGCCTGAACGCATACGTCCACGGGAGCCTGAGAAGGTAGGCGGCGATGTCAGGATCAATATGCCTGTGCCCACGCCCTTACTCCAAATAGGGTGGAAGGATGTAAATCTCAAAGACGGCCGGGAACTGGTAGTGCGTGAGAGCTCTGTCAACATGCTGCTGGAGCTCATGTTCGGCAGGAGCTCTTCGTTGTTCAAGAAAGCCCATGAGGAAGGGTTGGCTGACATCATCAACTTCTCATACGAGGCCTGGCCTGACTATGGTTTCGCGCTGGTTGGCGCCGAAACTGCAAACCCTGATAAGCTGAGAGATATGGTGTTTGATGAAATCGACGACATCAAGCGCAGGGGTGTGGATCCACGGGATTTTCAAAGGTTGAAGAAAACTTGGTGGGGCCGGTTCATCGCGCTGTTCGACTCATTTGACACGGTAGGGCAGCTTCAGATGCGCCTGTCTGATATCGGCGAAGACGTGTTTTCCTACGGGTCCATGTTAAGGGAGCTCGACTTTGATGCAGTAATATCCGGCCTGGATTGCCTTGATGACAGGCGTTCGGCGACTACCGTTATCGCCGACGGCAGAAATAACAAGGATGCATGAGGTCCGGGGCCAAGGCTTGCAGCTGCAGGACAAGAACCCAAAGGGAGAGGGGTGTTGAAGGTGGTTCATGCTGACACCGTCAGGCGGCCCGGAAAGGTGTTTGCCGACATGGTGATAACCAATATAGGCCAGCTCCTTACAATGAACCCCGGTAAAGGGCCAAAGAGGGGCGCTGAAGCAAGGGATTTGGGGATAATCGAAAACGCTTTTCTGGCTGCCAGTCAAGGGAAGGTGGCGGCATGCGGGCCGCAGGCTGCGTTTTCCGAAACGGTTGAGCTTGTGGCCGGGGCTACGGTAATAGACGCCGGCGGCAAGGTGGTTGCCCCTGGTTTCATAGATTGCCACACCCATGTGGTGTTTGCAGGTTGGCGTGGGGAAGAGTACGGAATGAGGAGCCGGGGTGCCTCCTACTTGGAGATCGCTGCCAAAGGCGGGGGCATCATGAGCACTGTGCGGGCAACCAGGGCTGCTTCCAGAGAGGAACTGATTGAGAGGACCCTTGGGTTCTTGGATGAGATGCTGAGCCTGGGAACAACCTCATGCGAGGGAAAAAGCGGCTACGGGCTGAACTTGGAAACGGAAATCAAACAACTTGAGGTAATCAGAGAGTGCAGCCGCCTCCATCCTGTAGATATTGTTCCCACCTTCATGGGCGCCCACGCTTTTCCGCCGGAGTTCAAGCACGACCGTAAGGGCTACATCGATGAAGTGATTAGGATGCTTGAACCTGTAAGCCGTCTGAAACTGGCCAGGTTTGCAGACGTGTTCTGCGATGTTGGCAACTTTACCGTGGAAGAGAGCAGGCTTATCCTGGAAGAGGCCAGGAAACACGGGTTTGAGCTGAAGCTTCATGCAGATGAACTCGAGAATACAGGGGCAACCGAGCTGGCTTGTGAACTGGGGGCAGTGTCCTGCGACCACCTGATCAAAGTGTCCCAAAGGGGCATTGAGATGCTGGCCGAAAGTGACACAATAACCGTGCTGCTTCCGGCCACGTCGTGCTTCCTGGGTGAGTTCCCGGGCGCTCCCGGTAGGAGGCTCATTGACAGCGGGGCGGCTGTGGCGATTGCCACCGACTTCAACCCGGGCACGTGCACTGCAATGTCTATGCCCCTGGTGATGACTTTGGCTTGCTCTGTGCTGGGCTTTTCACCGGAAGAGGCTTTTGTGGCGGCTACCTGGAATGCCGGGTGGGCCGCAGGCTTGGGCGGGATTGCAGGAGGCTTCGCCCAGGGCTTAGCTATGGACGCGGTGATCTTTGATACCCAGGACTACCTTGATGTGCCTTACAGGTTTGGCACAAATCTTGTCCACACGGTGATAAAAGCAGGAAAACCGGTGAGGAGCAAGAACAATAAGTAATTGCAGCTTCTTGGAAGCCAAGGAGCTTGATGCCCGCTTTGACGGACTTAGGTGGTGAAAACAGTGGATCGGGACAACGAAAGAATTCTCCATGGCCTCAGGGAACAGGACTTGGAAAAGCAGTATCGCTCCGAGTTTCAGAGATATGAAGAATGGAGGGCTTTGCAGGCAGAGGCGCCTGTGGCTCAAGCGACTGAGACTAAGGAGCAGCCGAAACAACAACCCAAGAAGGGTTTCACCAAGCTTGATTTCATATTCCTGGGTCTCGGGTTCCTGGTAGCAATGCTCTGGCGTGGATGTCAGTCATCCTAGCGCAGTGGGGAAGGCAGCGGCCCGCCGGAGCTTTCTGCTTCTGATTCAATGTAGCGCAGTTTCAAGTCAGGAAAGGGGAGTTGGTCTTGAAGTCAGACATTGGAATTGCCCAATCGGCCAATATGTTACCGGTTATAGAGATTACCAGACGCCTAGGGATACCTGATGACTACGTAGAGAATTACGGCAAGTACAAAGCCAAACTTACCCTTGATTTGCTGGACTACCTGAAAGACCGTCCTAAAGGGAAGTACATAGTGGTCACCGCTATCACTCCCACCCCTCTGGGCGAAGGCAAGACCACAACGGCCATCGGGCTCGGTCAAGCCATGGGCAGGTTGGGTAAGAGCGTGATAAACACCATACGCCAGCCTTCCTTGGGTCCGGTGTTCGGTATTAAGGGAGGGGCCGCAGGCGGTGGCTACGCGCAATGCGTCCCTATGGAAGATTTCAACCTCCACTTCACCGGAGATACCCATGCAGTGGCCCTGGCCCACAACCTGCTGGCAGCGTTTCTTGATGCAAGCATACTGCATAAGAACCCGCTCAACATAGATCCCCTTACGATAACCTGGCCAAGGGTAGTGGATGTGTCCGATCGGGCGCTCAGGAATATCGTGATAGGTCTGGGCGGCGCCCAGAACGGATATCCGAGAGAGACAGGTTTCGACATTGCGGTTGCGTCTGAAGTCATGGCGATATTGGCTCTGACTACCGGCCTAAAGGACCTCAGGGAGAGATTAGGCCGCATTGTCGTTGGGTACTCCTATGACGGCAAGCCTGTGACCGCCGAGGATCTGAGATGCGCAGGCGCCATGGCAGTGCTTATGAAGGATGCCATAAAGCCCAATGTGATACAGACCCTTGAAAACACACCGGTGTTTGTCCATGCCGGCCCCTTTGCTAACATAGCCCACGGTAACTCGTCGGTGCTTGCTGATATGATGGCACTGCGCCTGGCTGATTATACAATCACGGAAGCAGGTTTCGGAGCTGACATAGGTGCCGAGAAGATGTTCAACATCAAGTGTCGCCAGGGCGGATTGAAGGTGGATGCGGCTGTGGTGGTAGCCACCATCCGGGCGTTGAAAATGCACGGCGGCGCCATCAAGGCCGTCCCGGGCAAGCCCTTGGACACTGAAACCTTGGCTAAAGAGAACATCGAAGCGCTTGACAAAGGTTGCGAAAACCTCGACAAGCAGATCGAAAACGTCCTCCTGCACGGAGTCCCGGTTATCGTGGCTCTGAACCACTTCCCCACGGACACCGACAAAGAAATAGAGTTTGTGCTGGGCAGGGCTAAGAAAGCCGGCGCTTCCGCTGCGGTTGTATCAAGAGTGTGGGCTGAAGGTGGTGCAGGCGGCATAGACCTCGCCAAAGCAGTCATCGATGTGACTGAAAACGAGCCTTCTGATTTCAAGTTCCTCTATCCGCTGGATGCACCAATCAAAGAAAAGATCGAGACGATTGCCACCAAGATCTACGGGGCGGACGGCGTGGATTACCTGCCTCTGGCCAACAGGCAGATCAGGCGTTATACCAGGTTGGGCTTTGGCAACCTGCCTATCTGCATGGCCAAGACGCACCTGTCCTTGTCCCATGACCCCAACCTCAAGGGGCGGCCGAGGAACTTCAGGGTAACGGTGAGGGAGGTCCGTGCGTCTATGGGAGCCGGCTTCCTGTATCCCTTGCTCGGTGAGATGCGCACCATGCCAGGACTTCCTTCAGATCCGGCAGGGGCACACATGGATATCGACGAAAACGGCAAGATCATTGGTTTGTTCTAATCGCTGTTGTTAACCCTGGATGATTAGTTGACAAACGTTTAAATGCGGGCTGCATAGGGGGCGGGCAATCCGGCCTTATGCAGCCCGCTTCCGGTTAGGGAGAGTGGGTTCTATGGGTTCAATTTCGGATGTCAAAGGGATCAAAGTGGGCCATGCCGTCGATTCACAAGGTATCACAGGGATTAGCGTAGTGCTGTGTGAAGACGGGGCGGTGGGCAGTGCAGTCGTGGTAGGAGGGGCTCCGGGCACCCGGGAGACGGATTTGCTGAGGCCTTCGTATACCACAAACGAAGTGCACGGCGTGTTTCTCACAGGTGGTTCGGCCTTCGGTCTCAATGCAGCGGAAGGCATTGTGAGATACTTGGAAGAGAGGCAGATCGGATTTGACACCGGGATAGCCAAAGTGCCTATTGTGGCGGGCGCGGTCATATTCGATCTGGGGGTAGGCGACCCCCGATGCAGGCCCACTCCCGACATGGCATACGCTGCGTGCGTCGATGCCGGACGGGGTGAGCCTCTTTCAGGAAACGTGGGTGCAGGTATCGGTGCTACCGTGGGCAAGTTGTTCGGTCCCGAATACCTCATGAAGTCAGGTTTGGGCAATGGATATGTCCAACTTGAAAACGGGGTGTCCGTAGGGTGTGTCATGGTCGTGAACGCAGTCGGCGACGTGTATGACCCCGGCACCGGGCAGATCCTGGCGGGGGCCTACGACCGTAAATCCCGCAGGTTCTTGAACTGTGGGAATCCCCAAGAATCGGGGGGCCGGCCCGGAGGTTTTGAAGACCTGGCAGGACGGAGCACTACCATCGGGGTGGTGGCAACCGATGCGCCGTTGACCAAGGAAGAATGCAGGCGGGTAGCCATCATGGCCCTGGGCGGGCTTGCCCAGGCAATAAGGCCGGTGTTTACGCCTTTCGACGGGGATACCATCTTTGTGGTTTCCACGGGCAAGAGCGGGCACGGGTCTCTTGAGAGTTCCGGATTGAGAGCGCCCCTTGTGTCGCAAATCGGAATTGCCGCCCAACACGTGGTAAGGGACGCAGTGGTGGACGCTGTAACCGGTTGCCGGGGATTGGCGGGCATTCCGGCAAGATGCGACCTTGGTTTGTAAGGACTCTGTTTTGTAGCTTTGTTTGACTGAATGTACGCAGATGAATATATACTGAATGAGGGAAGAACCCAGGAAAACGGGTGGCAGACATCCCGTCGCCACACCATTCACTTACCAAAGCTATATGGATTCCAACGGCATTCCCGGGAGAGGAAGCCGGAATGGAGGTGCCTCTACGTTGAAACTGTCAACACGCAAGATCACTGTGGTAGGCCTACTCGGAGCTTTGACTGTTGCGCTAGGCTTTATGCCCGTGGGAGGATTTATCCCCGTGCCCACCCCTGCAGGTTCGGCAACCACTATGCACATACCTACTATTTTAGCAGGCATTCTTGAGGGCCCTGGGGCAGGTGCCCTTGTGGGTGGAATCTTTGGCGCGTTCAGTTTTTGGAGGGCCCAGACCAACCCCAACCCTGTGGCCAAGCTCATGTTTTCAAACCCTCTGATTGCCTTCCTGCCAAGGATCCTGATTGGGGTGGCGTCCCACTATGTGTTTTGCCTTGGCAAGGGTACCTTTGGGCGGGCTGTGCTGATGTGCGCCACTGTGGCCGCGTTGGGGCACACAGGGTATTGGAGTTTTTCTAACCAACCTTTGGCTTGGCGTTGGGCGGCTGCTATCCTGCTAGGGGCGGTAGGTGTGCTGGCGATTGTGCTCATCAATCGGAAAAGCGGCAGCCAGGGGCCTGCCTTGGCGGCCATATCAGGCAGCGCCATCAATACCATAGGGGTAATGGGGCTTTCAGTGCTGTTCGGATATGTACCGGTGCAAGCGGCGGTGGCGGTGGGAGTTACTCACGGGATACCTGAGGCGTTGGTTGCCATGATACTGACGGATTTGATATACAGGGGTACCCGGCGGGTCAGGGGACAGGAGAAGCCTGCAACCTGACGGATTTCGCAGGGAGGGGGAGGTTAAGTTGCTGCTGGCAGTAGATATCGGCAATACACATATAGTGGTCGGGCTGTTGGATGACAGCGGCAAGGTGGTCTGCACTTGGCGGATTGCCGGGCAAAACCACAAGACAGAAGACGAATACGGCTTCTTGCTCCAATGGATGCTTGAGCATGCAGGCTGTACCAGGGATGAGTTGACCGGAGCAGTCATAGCATCGGTTGTACCTCCGCTTACGCCCGTGTTCGAAAAAGCTTTGCGTGTTTACCTGAAAGTCGATCCTCTGGTAGTGGGTCCTGGGACCAAGACGGGTGTCAATATCAGGTACGAGAATCCCAAAGAGGTAGGGCCGGACAGGATAGCCAACGCAGTGGCAGCCTATCACAAGTATGGCGGGCCTGTGATAGTAGTGGATTTTGGGACTGCCACCACCTTTGATGCCATATCTCGGAACGGCGACTACATGGGTGGCGCTATCGCCCCGGGGGTCATGACCGCTACTGATGCCCTGTTCTCCAAAGCGGCCAGGTTGCCCAGGATTGAACTGGTCAGGCCGCCCCAGGCCATCGGCAAGACCACGGTTCAGAGCATGCAGTCGGGCATAATCTTCGGATTTGCAGGCCAGACGGATGCCCTGGTAAAACGGATATCGGCCGAACTGGGCGGCAACCCGAGGGTCGTGGCTACAGGAGGACTTGCCCAGCTTGTGGCTGCAGAGTCGGAGACCATAACTGATGTTGATCCCACCTTGACCCTTGAGGGCCTGCACTTGATCCACAAAATGAATGCCAGGGCGTAAGCGAGAGAGGCCTTGTGGCCTCTCTCGGCAACTTGTAAGCCTGCAATCAGGTTAACTTGGGTGAGCCCCTGGGCCTGAAAGTCCTGCAACAAGTAGCTTCTGAGGTTCGGGCGGAATGGCCTTTCCCTGGGTCCGTTGTCCCGACCATACCCGTTTCCGCTTCGTGACGGTCCTTTTGCGAGTGGGCTCCTGACCCTCCTCGGTCAAGATACCCGGTATCACCGGGGAAATCCAGGGATGACACTTCCATTCGGGTGGTGTCAGACCGCATCCGGTCTTGGTCTATGAGGATGGTGTCGGCCTTGCACACATCACCCTGGCCCCAGTAATGGCATGAGCTGACCTTGCATTTTACCTCGGTCAAAACGGGTTCACCTCCTAACGCTACTAGTTTTGCCTTATCGCTTGGCCGGCTATCCAGTAAAGGAATTGCTCAGGTGGGGTAGAATGTAGGATACAAGGGGGTTAAGATATGAACCGGATAAATCCTCTGATCTTCAGGGAATACGACATCCGCGGCTTGGTCGGCGAAGACCTCACAGAGAGCAACGCATACATAATCGGACGCGCATACGGTACATTTCTAAGACAGCACAACATCGACTCTGCTGTATTGGCCCGGGACAACCGGTTGTCGTCCTACGCGTATTCAAGAGCCGTACTGGAAGCTTTTTGCGATACAGGTATAGACGTCACAGACATCGGGATGACGGTGACACCCGTGTTCTACTTCTCCAGGATGAAATATGGCATCGAGGGAGGCGTAATGGTCACAGGAAGCCACAACCCTCCCGAGTTTAACGGCTTCAAGCTAGGGTTTGGACGGGACACCCTTTTCGGCCAAGGGATCCAGGCAGTCAGGGAAATCGCGGAAGCAGGTGATTTCGAAAGCGGCTCAGGCTCTGTGACCGAAAAAGACCCCCTGCCCGATTATGCAGAGGATATCGCAGGAAGGATACAGCTTGGCCCCAAACGGGTTTTCTGCATTGTGGACGCCGGCAACGGCGCCGCAGGGCCCGTTGCCCGTAAGGCGTTGGACAGTATAGGGGCCAGGTATGAAGGGTTATTCTTCGAGCCTGACGGAAATTTTCCCAGCCATCACCCTGATCCTACCCAGGTCTGCAATCTTGAGCACCTTATCAGGAGGGTAAGGGAAACCAACGCTGACCTCGGGATAGCCTTCGACGGCGATGCCGACAGGATCGGGGTGGTTGACAGTTCTGGTAAACCTGTGTGGGGTGATGAGCTCCAGACTGTATTCTGGCGGGAGATACTGGCAAAGCACCCTGGCGCCCGCGCCCTGATAGAAGTTAAGTGCTCCCAAGCCCTAGTTGACGTGGTGGAGGAGCTTGGCGGAAAACCCGAATTTACTCGCACAGGGCACTCGCTGATCAAAGCGCGGATGAGAGAAACAGGGGCTCTCTTCACAGGTGAGATGTCAGGGCATATGTTTTTCAGGGATGAATACTATGGTTTTGACGATGCTATCTATGCAGCGGCAAGGCTGTTGCGCCTCTTATCCAATTCGGACAAGAGCCTTGATGAGCTAATCAGCCTGGTGCCCAAGTACCACTCAACCCCCGAGGTCAGGGTAGCTTGCCCTGACGATTGCAAGTTCAAGGTGGTTGACAGCCTCAGGGATGAGCTTTCACGCGAATACGAGACCATCACCGTTGATGGTGTAAGGGCAGTATTTCCCGGCGGCTGGGGACTGGTACGCGCCTCCAATACCCAGCCTGCATTGGTGCTCAGGGCGGAAGGCAGGACCCCGTCGCACCTGGAAGACATCAAGGGAATCCTGGAGGAAAAAATTGCAAAGTATCCTCAGGTTGGCCGCATAATATGGAATTAGGAGGGATGAGATTGATCCAGGTCACCGTCGATAGAATCGGACTTGATCAGACTGCCGATCAAGCGGTAGTGTTGCTTGGAGATCTTACCAGGACCACCTTTGTTCCTATATGGATACGGGCCCCAGAAGCAACCGCCATTGCCCTTCCCCTCCAGGGTATTAAGCCTCCGAGGCCCTTGACCGCTGACCTGGTGATAAGCGTGGCAGAGCACTTGGGCGCAGAGATCGTGATGGCAAAGATCGATTCAATCAAGAATGACACCTTTTACGCTTCTTTGGTGCTGTCGAAGGGTGAGGAAACCATTGACATCGACTGCAGGCCTTCCGATGCCATCGCCGTTGCCCTCAGGAAGGAAGCTCCCATATATGTAGATGAGAAAGTCATGGCCGAAGCGGGTATTGCGGCTGAAGACTCACAAGTTCAATGATACCGGACAGGTGAACAGACTTGAAACAAACCGAGCTTGAGCGGGCAAGGGTGGATCAGAAGACGACGAAACAAACACTGTCTGAGCAGGCCATGAAACCATTACGTTTTGGACACCTCGTCATATGGCCTCCTTTTGTAGCGGCCCCCTTCGCCGGGTACACAGATGGTGTCTACAGGGAGATCTTGCGGGAGTTCGGTTGCCCGTATTGCTATACCGAAATGGTCAGCGCCAAGGGCTTGGTTATGGGGGGCGAAGCCACCTTGGCCCTGTTGGAGCATTCGGAGCACGATCGGCCCCTTGCAGTGCAATTGTTCGGTTCTGAGCCTGAAGATATCTCGGAAGCGATCCGGGCGATTCATCAAGCGGACGTACCATTTGATGCTGTGGACATAAACATGGGTTGCCCGGCCAAGAAGGTTACTTCACAGGGAGCAGGCGGCGCCTTGCTCAAGGATATTTCCCGGGCCGAGGCAATGATACAGGCGGCAAAGAGCGCTACCAGACTTCCGGTGTCTGTGAAGATCAGGATAGGGTGGTCCGGCGGTGAAAGGGCAGTCGAGATAGCGTCACGCTTGGAAGCCGCCGGTGCGGATATGATTGCGGTTCACGGACGAACGGTGGCTCAGGGTTACAGTGGCGAAGCGGACTGGGGTACCATCGCCAGGGTGGCCCGGAGCCTTAACATACCGGTAGTGGGCAACGGCGACGTTACAGCTCCCCGCCAGGGTCTCAAACTGCTCGGCGAGTCAGGATGTTCAGGGATAATGGTCGGAAGGGGCATATTGGGCAACCCGTTTTTCTTCAGAAGCCTTTATCAAACCCTCCGAGGGAGTGAGCCCGAGCCGGCTGCCGCCGGCGAGCGTTTTATCCTTGCCATAGACCATTTGCATCGGGCAGCCCAAAGGTACGGCGAGCGCCGTGCGATGCTTGAACTCAGGAAACACCTTGCTTTCTACTTCAAAGGAATGAAAGGGGCATCCAAGCTCCGGACGGCCATGAACGGCGCCAGGTCCTGGTCGGAACTGGTTGATACCATAAGGCATGCTTCTCGGTGCTTTGGGAATGAACTCCACATGTAGATCCCTTTCCCAAGCAGAACCTTCCCACGGGTCGTTTGGGTAACCGCTTTTTGTTTGTACTTCCACTTGCTTCAGAGAATCGCCCTTGATATGATATTGTACACTAGATTGTGCACATGAATGGTAGGGATGGGGCTGTGGAATTCGTGCGGATAGGCGACAAGGTTATCAGTCGCCAGAAGATCGATGAAGCGATAGACGAGATATTGAGTCTACGGGTCCAAGGCATGTCCCAGGCTGAGGTAGCAGGAATAACCGGTGTGGACAGGACCTTTATTTCCCGCCTTGAGACCTTGGGGGAGATAAGGAAAGGCGGGTCTATTGCAATAATCGGCTTCCCCATAGCCAACTGCGAGGAAATCCGCGAGCTTGCCGCCGATGAAGGTGTGGATTTCGTGCTGCTCATGAGTGACAGGGAGCGATGGGATTGGGTGAGGAGCAAGAACGGAGCAGACCTGCTCAACGAGCTGCTTAAGCTCATCAACACCGTGCGGGGTTTCGACAAGGTGATTCTGATAGGCTCTGACAAGAGGCTTGAGCTAATGAAGGGACTCCTCGACAGGCACGCCCAGGTTTCTACCATAGTGATCGGCCGATCGCCCATGACAGGGGATGTGTATTTGAACCCTGGGCTATTGCGGGAAATGATCGCCAAACTCAAGGGGCAATAAGGGGGCGCTATTGTGAAGCACATAGTGAGCGTGAGCATTGGTTCGTCTAAGCGTGACAAACGGACTGAACAGGAACTCCTGGGCGAAAAGGTAATTGTGGAGAGGATAGGCACCGACGGATCCATTGAGAAGGCAATTCAAATCATACGCCGGCTGGACGGCAAAGTGGACGCGTTTGGGATGGGCGGAATAGACCTGCACATCGCATGCGGCAGGAAAAGATATACCCTGAAAGACGCAATTCCCATTGCAAAAGCCGCACAGAAGACTCCCATTGTAGACGGTTCCAGATTGAAGGGTACCTTGGAGCGCAGGGTCATCCGGTATTTGGATCGGCATGGCGTAGTGGATTTCAAGAATAAGACGGTGCTGCTGGTATGCGCCATGGACCGCTTCGGTATGGCTGAAGCCCTGCAGGACACAGGGTGTGACTTGATACTGGGCGACTTCGTTTTTGTACTCAACTTACCCTTTCCCTTGCGTTCTTTGAACGCCCTGGACAGGGTGGCAAGGCTTGTTGCGCCCATCGCTGTCAAGTTGCCCTTTTCCATGCTTTACCCCACGGGTGACAAGCAAAACGGGAATAAGGGCAAGAACACATTGCAGGCCAAGTACTACCATCAGGCTGACGTGATTGCCGGCGATTTCCACTATATCAAGCGGTATATGCCCGATGATGGTATAGCCGGCAAGATCATCATTACTAATACGGTAACCGAAGAAGACGTACAATGGCTTAAGCAGTTGGGGGCAGGCACTCTCATCACCACTACGCCCGAAATGGATGGGCGTTCTTTCGGGACCAATGTAATGGAAGGGCTGATCGTCGCCCTGCTGGGCAAAGCTCCTGACGATATTACCGACCAGGAGATAAATGAAGTCTTGGACAGGTTGAACTTCAAGCCGAGAGTGGAAATCCTGAATTCTGCTCAAACTTCAACATAACAGACCTCCTCCAATACCTGATTTGCATGTTGCTTGAAGGAAGTGACCTTGCTATGGGTAGTTTTGCTTTTATTGTCCATCCGATTGAAGTAGCCGATGTAGCGCGCAAGTTTCCGGTAGCCAAATACCTTCCGCAGAGGCTTGTGGAGGCCGCGCTTAAGCTTGTGCCTCCTTTCAAGCTTTCCGAGATCACAGGGGTCAGATCTGAACACGGGACCGCTTCCGGATGGTTTATATCGTGTCCGCTTACTCCCTCCATGATGCTACGCTTGCCCGAAGATGTGGTTATGAAGAAGATAATCCACGCCGCAAAGATAGCCCAGGATTTGGGGGCCAAAATCGTCGGGCTGGGTGCGTTTACCGCCGTGGTGGGCGACGCAGGAATAACGGTCAGCCGCAGCGTGGACATTGCCGTGACCACAGGAAATGCCTATACAGTGGCCACCGCAATAGAAGGCACTATAAAGGCGGCAGGTTTGATTGGCATAGACATGGAAGAGGCCGAAGTGCTTGTCCTCGGCGCAACCGGTTCCATCGGGCGGGTATTGGCTTTGATCCTTGCCTACAGGGGATACAAGCTCACCTTGGCTGCACGCAACGTATACCGGCTTGAAAAGGTTGCTCAACGGATTACAAAGGAAACCGGAGTAGTCCCGCGGGTTACCCGCGATGTAAAGCAAGCCGTAAGAAGGGCCGATGTGATCTTGTGTGTCAGTTCCGCTGTGGACGTTCTGGTAGAGCCTGAAGACCTAAAGCCCGGGGCGCTGGTGTGTGACGTTGCGCGGCCGCGAAATGTGTCAGTTGAAGTCAAACATAAGAGAAAAGACGTATTGGTAATAGAAGGCGGAATCGTGAAAGTACCCGGCGACGTTGAGTTCAACTTCGATTTCGGCTTCCCGAAGGGCCATAGCTATGCGTGCATGGCCGAAACCATGATCCTTGCCCTGGAAGAGAAATACGAAAACTGGTCCCTGGGGCGGGACCTGTCGGTGGCTCAGGTGAGCGGAATTGCGGAATTGGCAAGAAAACACGGCTTTGAACTTGCAGGCTTCAGGAGTTTTGAGAAACCTGTGACCCGGGAAGAAATAGAGATGGTGAACAGAAACGCACTGGTTAACGATAGTTACAGGTGATTGGAGTGCGCCGCATCTTGTGTTGACTCTCGTACAAATCTTGCACTATAATTTCACGTGACCCTTGGCTTCCAAGCGCTGGCAGCCGGTCTTTGTTTGTCTATGAGCATAGTTAAAATCACAGGAACATACACTGATATGAGTTTGTGCAGGTTAATGCTCAGGCAGTGTGATGATAGTCTCATGAAAGGCAGGAGATGCGGGAGGATGGCTGAACGCGTAGTGATACTTTCTCCTGAAGGGAAGAAAGCATTTGAAGCGGAGTTAAGTCACCTAAAGCTTGTCAGAAGGAGAGAAGTGGCTGAAAGGATCAAGGCTGCCAGAGCATTTGGGGATCTCGCGGAGAATGCGGAATATGAGGATGCTAAGAAGGAACAAGCTTTTGTCGAAGCGCGTATTTTCAAGTTGGAAAACATTCTCAGACACGCGGTGATAGCCCAGAATTCATCCGGGAATTCCGATGTGGTGTCTATAGGCTCTACCGTTACTCTCAAAGATGTGATGAGTGGCAAAACACAGCAATACACCATAGTTGGTTCACAAGAGGCTGACCCGGGCAGGAAACGTATATCTAACGAATCCCCTGTGGGGAAGGCGGTTTTGGGTCAGAAGCCCGGAACGGTGGTCACCGTTACCGTCCCTGCGGGCACGTTTCAATATGAGATCGTATCAATAGACCACGTTTGATTGCCGCTACAATGCCCTGTGGTGCCTTTTGCTGTTAGTTTTTGTCAAGAGTCAGTATGTCAGGAGGATGAACTGTGGATTGCAGTAACGGACATGTACGTGATGATTCAAGGCCCACAGAGGAGATAAGCCGGCGGGCGGCTAAACTCGAGTTAATCCGCAACTCCGGCATGGACCCTTTTGGCGGCCCCTTCAAGGTCTCCGGCGACGCACAAACGATCAGAGCCAATTGTGACCAAATGGCCGGGGACGAGGTTAGCATAGCCGGAAGGATCATGGCGTTCAGGGGCCACGGAAGAGCCACATTTGCAGACTTGAGGGATCGCACCGGCCGCGTACAGATCTATGCACGTAAGAACGTATTGGGCGACGAAAACTACCGCCGCTTTACGGAATTCCTTGATATCGGCGACATAATCGGCATTACCGGCAAGGTGTTCCGCACCCAGAAGGGCGAACCCACTGTTGAAGTGGAGAACTGGGTTATACTGTGCAAGGCCCTGCGGCCCCTGCCTGAAAAATGGCACGGGCTTACCGATGTCGATCTGCGTTACCGGCAAAGGTACCTTGACCTGATAGTCAACCCAGATGTGGCAGACGTGTTCATCAAGCGCAGCCGGATCGTCTCTTTTGTCAGGCGTTACCTCGATGAACGGGGGTATCTTGAGGTAGAGACGCCGGTGCTTCAGACAGTAGCAGGCGGCGCCAACGCACGTCCCTTTGTCACCCACCACAACGCCCTCGGTATTGATGTATATTTGAGGATTGCCACCGAACTCTACTTGAAACGGCTGCTTGTAGGCGGATTGGAGCGGGTTTACGAGATAGGTAAGGACTTCAGGAACGAAGGCATCAGCACCCGGCACAATCCCGAATTTACTATGCTGGAAGTGTACCAGGCTTACGGCGACTATGAAAGCATGATGGAGCTTGCTGAGGACCTCATCTACAAATGCGCCATGGAGGTCATCGGGGCGCCCAGGATTTCATATGATGGACATGAGATCGACCTTACACCACCGTGGCAAAGGCTCACGGTTTGGGACGCAATGGAAAGGTGGGCCGGTGTCAAGTACGGTGAATTGACTGACGACGGAGACGCCAAGAAGGTCGCAGACAAGCTTGGGTTGGCGATGGATAGGCCTCCCACCAAAGCCAATGTAATCAATAAGCTATTGGATGAAAGGGTTGAGCCTAACCTCATACAGCCCACGTTCTTGCTGGACTATCCCGTGGAAATATCGCCACTTGCCAAGCGGATACCTGACCGGCCGGATCTCACCTACAGGTTTGAGCTGTTTGTGGCCGGCAAGGAAATAGGCAATGCTTTCTCAGAGTTGAATGATCCCATAGATCAGAGGGAGCGGTTTTTGCAGCAAGTACAGGCCAAGGCAATGGGAGACGATGAGGCCCATGTTTTCGATGAGGACTTCATCGTGGCCCTTGAGTACGGAATGCCCCCTGCAGGAGGGCTGGGAATAGGAATCGACAGATTGGTAATGCTTTTATCCGGTGCCGCATCCATAAGGGACGTGATTTTGTTCCCCATGATGAGGCCAAAGCAGTAATAAACTGGCGGTTTCCTGAAGCTAGGCGACAAAAAACTCGAAGAAACTTGCGAAAAGGTATTGATTTAAGCTCAGAAGGATGCTATATTAACCCTTGCGCCCCCTGAGAGGCGGGGCGGGAAAAAGGGAAAAGAGTCAAGTCGGTCCTTGAAAACTGAACAGCGTAGAGACCTTTGAGTGAGGATAAAGGTGTAACGGAGAGTTTGATCCTGGCTCAGGACGAACGCTGGCGGCGTGCCTCAAACATGCAAGTCGAGCGAGGGGAGACCGAA
>JAAZEL010000070.1 GCA_012512325.1 Candidatus Fermentithermobacillaceae bacterium
GGACGGTGTGTACCAGGTATACGCCACATACATGGAGCCGGCAGGGCTGGGAGCCCTGTACGCCCAGCTTGAGGAACTCAAACGGAAACTGGAAAAGGAAGGGCTGTTTGCGGCTGAACGCAAGCGTTCCCTGCCCATGTTTCCCAGGAAAATAGGGGTGGTCACCTCAATACGGGGTGCGGCTATCAAAGACATCGTGTCAGTAGGCAGGCGTCGCTACCCCGGGGTCCGGTTTGTGGTGGCCGATTCCAAAGTACAGGGTGAAGGCGCCGAGGTAGAGATTGCCGCAGGCATAAAGCTGCTCAACCACATTCCCGACGTGGACGTGATAATCGTCGGCAGGGGCGGCGGTTCCCAGGAAGACCTGTTCGTCTTCAACCACGAGCTAGTGGCGCGGGCCATATATGCATCCAGGGTGCCTGTGGTTTCGGCCGTAGGCCACGAACGTGACGTTACCATAGCGGACCTCGTGGCCGACGTAAGGGCAGCCACCCCTTCAGCCGCAGCCGAACTCGTAGTGCCCAATGCCCGGGAGCTTCTTACCAGGGTGGAAAGGCTAGTCCAAAGGGGCTACGCCGGACTTGCTATCGAGATCAGGAACAGCCGCACACGGTTGCAGGGCCTTAGTTCCCGCCCATGCCTCCAGAGGCCTGACTGGTTCCTGGTATCTGCACGGGAGACACTGTTGAGACTGAGGGAACGGCTGGAAAACGCCATGGATTTCATCGGTTCAACCAAAGACTTGGTGTCGGAGCTCACCCAAAGCTTGAGGCGCAGCATGGAGGCTTCCCTGGAGGCCAATGGCCGGAAGTTCGGTTCCCTGGCGCTCAAACTTGATGCCCTGAGTCCCCTGGCGGTGCTTTCCCGGGGCTATAGCGTGACCAGAAAGGTTTCTGATATGACCATCATTAGGAGTCATACAGACGTCAACCGGGGAGACCAGGTGCTCGTCAACTTGTACCGCGGTTCCCTTGTTTGCCGCGTCGAACAAACCGCCGATGAGGAGGTGCCCAGCTCGAAATGAGTTCAAAGCCTGAAATTGATGTGCCTGGGATGGACTGCGGAAAGCCCTTGCCGGATGACCCGGAAGACTTGAGTTTTGCCGATATGCTCAAGCGCTTGGAACAGATCGTTGAGGAACTGGAAAGCGGCGAATTGTCGCTGGAACAGTCCCTGGCCAAGTTCGAAGAGGGAGTAAGCCTGGCGAGAAAACTCGAGTCCGTCCTTGCCCGCGCAGAGAGCAGGGTTCAGGAAATACTGAAAGCAGACGAAGCAGGCGACATGGATACGGAGGAAACAGATGATTTCGGCGGCCCTTGCCAAGAAGCTTGAGGAATACCGCAAGGCTGTAGACGGCGCTATAGAGGAAGCCATCCAACGTTACCCCTGGACCGTGCCGGAACTCAGGGAAGCGGTGCGCTACTCCCTTGAGGGGGGCAAGAGGCTTCGGAGTATAATATTGCTTTCGGTTTACAGGGAACTTGCAGGGGCAGCCTGGGCCACAGGCTCACGCCATGATGGTTCCGGTGAGTCGCGCCAACCGGTTCGACGTGATGTGCCTGAAACCACAGGTTCAGATACATGCTCAGACATATGCCCGGATATATGCTCAGATATATGCTCAGATCCGGAACCGGACGCAGAAGCACTGGGGCTGCCGGATGTTGTTGACTCATCATATCCTGTGCGCCGCGCAGATTCCCGAGTTCCCGCGACACCCGCAGAGCTGGCGGGGCCCGCGAATCTCCGAGAGTGTCTCAGCTCTGCCATGGGGTTTGCAGTGGCCCTGGAGATGATCCAGGCATACTCCCTGGTACACGATGACTTGCCCTGCATGGATGACGATGATTACCGCAGGGGCAAGCCCAGCTGCCACAAGCAATTCGGCGAAGCCCTTGCGTTGCTTTGCGGGGATGCCCTTCTGACCATGGCTTTTGAGTGTATGTTGTCAAGCAAGAATATACCTCCCGAGCGTAGGCTATGGGCGGCACGTGAGATTGCCAAGGCTGCGGGGCCTTTGGGCATGGTAGGCGGGCAGGTGCTGGATTTGCTGTTGGAAGGGCAAACTGGAGCCAGCGACATACCAGGCGAAATACGCAGCATGTATAGGATGAAAACGGGTGCCCTGTTCCGGTGTTCCGCCATGGCGGGAGCCATCCTGGCGGGCGCCTCCGCGAGTGTAGTTGACCTGTGCGGAAGCTGGGGTGACCTGTTTGGGTATGCGTATCAGATAATCGATGATATAGAGGATTCGGGAGCGGGCGGCAAAGAACAGGACAAGAACACCCTGCTCAAGACGATGCGCGTATCTGAGACATGTATGGAAGCAAGGCATAGCCTCACCAAGAGCATCGAAGCCGCTTCAGCCGTGTTCCCTGGCCAGGCCCTCATAAAGGAGCTGTCAGGCATGTACCTCTCCAGGCTCGAAGTCCTTGAACACTCCGAAGAATTTGAACATTCTAGAGATCGCTGATGATGACCCACTTGCTGTCGTTTCATGCCTTTTCTGGAGCCCATGCTACCATGCAGCCGCCGAAAAGTGGACCACGAGTACACCGTTTGTCCTGAGACCCCTGGGACGTAGCCGCGGAACCTTCGCGGCCGGGGCGGATTCTGTCTACGCCGATTGACCTTGGAACCTCCCTGATTAGGTGCTGCCTGTACCGATTGACCCCGGAACTGCCGGGTTGTCGGGGGCCGGGTCGTGGAACTTGATCGTGGGACCGGGCTGCGGAACCATGATTGCCATGTGGGAGGAAGGCCAATGCGCATACGGATTATCCTTGTAGGCAAGATACGGGAGAAATATCTTCGGGAGGGCGTTTCCGAGTATCTGAAACGCCTCAGACCCTATGCCCAGGTTGAACTGGTTGAACTGCGAGATGAACCGGTCCCGGAGACCTTTTCGGAGAAGCAGTTGGTGTTAGTCCGCGAAACCGAAGCTGAACGCATCTTGCGGGTGCTCAGGGGCAATGAATACCTGGTTGTCCTGGACATCCGGGGTGCCCAGATGTCCTCTGAAGACCTCAGTCGCTGGATTCAGGAACGTGCCCTTTCCGGCGACTCTAACCTGGCCTTTGTGATTGGCAGCACCACCGGATTGGCGCCTGAGATCCTTTCCCGCGCGCGACTCCGCCTGTCCATGGGCCCCATGACCTTCCCTCACCAGTTCATGCCGATGCTTCTCGCTGAGCAGTTGTACAGGGCGTTTAAAATTGGTAGGGGCGAGCCGTATCATCGGTGACGGAGCCATTTGGTGAATGCAAGTGCTCATATCATCACCTGCTTTGAGAGCAACCCCGGGCTAGCCGCGCGGAAGAGATCTGCTTTACTATTTGCGTGTCGATTCGAAATGACGGTCCCGGACAGACCTCAGCAGCAGCCAGAAGTACAGAAGGCGCAGGCACTGGCACTAAACAGTGTTGGAATGAGCGCACCGCTTGAAACAAGCAAGCTTTACCCTGAGTTCGCTCCAAGCCTGATTCAAGACAACGGGTGCTCCTACGTCACAATATCAGGTTGGCTCATCTCGTGTACCATTCTGACAGGGCGACTGGTGGGATTGGTACATCTCGTGTGCCATTTTGACGGAAGGCTGGCCGGGTTGGCGCATCTCATGTGCCATTTTGACCGGATGACTGGCGAGATTGGTACATCCCGTGTGCCATTTTGGCGCAAGGCTGGCCGGGTTGGCGCATCTCATGTGCCATTTTGACCGGATGACTGGCGAGATTGGTGCATCCCGTGTGCCATTTTGACGGAAGGCTGACCAGATTGGCACATCACATGTACCATTTTGACCGGACGATTGGCGAGATTGGCCCATCTGGTGTGCCCTTTTGGCGGAAGGCTGACCGGGTTGGCGCATCACATGTGCCATTTTGACCGGACTACCGACGAGATGGTACATCCGGTGTGCCATTCTGACCGGACGACTCACGAGAACGGCACATCTGGTGTGCCATTTTGACGGACAAGCGGCCAGGTTGGCACACCACGTGTGCCGTTTACCCCTTCCGATTGGCGAGATTGGTATAGCGGGTGTACCGTTCTTGCAAAAAGGTCGGTGAAGACAGGAAGGATGGCATACGTAGTGTATCATTCTCGCGAAGAGCGGCGATGGAAAGTAACAGGATGGTCTACGGAGTATACCATCCTTGCTCCCATGGAGTCGAGATAGCCCGCAACCGGTGTAGGGGAGTGTCGTTTGCTCGCTCACATGATCAATGCCACCAACGGGGGCAGGATCACCAACAGGGGCAGCACTGCCAACAGGGGGAGTACCACAAATAGGGGCAGCACCACCAACAGGGGCAGCACTAGCAACAGGGGAGGCACCACCAACAGGGCAATGTCACCAACGTGAGCGATAGTAACATGGGCAGTACCACCAACTTAGGCAGCACCACTGGACGGCCAAACTCTCCTTTCGGTAATTTGACACTTACGCTGGGATTTTGTATAGTTGTTGCTGCAACCTCTTTGAGGGTACAGTATTCTAGTAGATCCTGTGTTCCCAGGGCGGGGCTAAAAATCCGTCATGGCCTTTACCTGAACCGCCCTGTCAGGGGCCGGATGCGCCCAGCGTTCGGTCCGGACGGGGAAGAGGAAAAGAGGGAGGCCTGCAATGGCATGCAGGTGAAGTATGTCAAGAAAAGCTGCCCTTTTTTCGGGAAGAGCGGATGTCCGGGAACAAGCTCCCGGGATTCCCTGGAAGACCGGGCAACTGCACCAACGGACTGCTGCAGGAGCCAGAGTTGTGCCGGAGGACCGGGATACGCCGCCTTCACAGGTAGATTCTCTTTGCGAGAAGGGCCTGCTTTGAGTGGCTGGATGGGATGGATTGATTCCTGAAAATCCGGTTGCAAAAGAAGCTAGGAACGGCAGGATCTTCGAGGAAAACTCCTAGACTGTCTCTTATGGGGGTATCTGTGGGATTGCGGTGTGAGCTAAGTGGCGATCCAGCGCTGTTATCGGCGACGGAACAGGCAGGCCTTAAAGGGGAACCGCCTTTGGCGTAAGCCGGGGTTGGCCTGCGGGAAAGCCTGCTGGACCTTAAGTCACAAGATTAGCCACAGATACTACCCTCAAAGAGGTGAGATAACCAGGTGAGCCAGAAACGAAGGAACAACAACCGACATGTATTCCAAGCCCTAGGGCTTGGAGTTCTTGCGTTCTTGCTTAGTTTTGGTCTCAATGCAACCTTTGAAGAATTGGCCAGGGAAATCTCGGTTTACTTAAGTGTCCCCCTGTTTCTGCTTGTGATCGCCCTTGGCATAGTGGCAGACGGTATCGGGATTGCATCTACCGCAGCCGACGAGAAGGCGGTTCTGTCCATGGCATCGAGAAAGGTTCCCGGTGCGAAAGAGTCCATATGGTTTGTGAGGAACGCCCCGAGGGTATCATCCGTCTTCAATGATGTAGTCGGTGATGTGTGCGCGACTTTGTCAGGTGCCCTTGCAGTTGCTATGATATACAAGGTAAGATCGTCGTTTCCATCAGCCAATTTGCTGTGGTTGACCAGCTTGGGTGTGGGTATCGTGTCAGCCTTGGGCATCGGCGGCAAGGCGCTGTTTAAGCCGTTTGCCCTGAAACATGCAGAAGGAATGGTCCTGGTGTTGGGCAAGGCAACCTACCTGATGGGCAGCCTTTTCAGGAGAAAACAGGGGAGGTCACCCAGAACCGGAGGATTGGGAGGAAGCTGAACTCCTCTTGTGACCAGATGGGAGCAAACAACAAACACGAGCAAGCAGCAGATTGAGCAAGCAGCAGTAGGGAGGAGCAAGCAGGAGTAGGTAGGAGCAGACAGCAGCAGACGGGAGCAAGCACCGGCAGGTAGGAGCAAGCGGCAGCAGATGGGAGCAAGCAGCAGTAGGTAGGAGCAAACGGCAGCAGATGGGAGCAAACGGCGCCAGACAAGACCGATAGAAGTGGGTTGAATCAACCGGAAGCGGAAAGAAGCAAACAGAACCAAATAGGAGCGATAAGAGCGATAACAGCAATAACAGCAATAGGAGCAGTAAAAGCAATAAGAGCGACAAAAGCAACAAAAGCAACAAAAGCAACAAGAGCGATGGGAGCAACAAAAGCAGCAATAAGAGCAATGAGAGCAATAGAAGCGATAAGAGCAGTGAGAGCAAACAGAGGGAGGCAACAGGTTGGAACTCCGCGACGTCAAGTCCCCGGAAGATATCCGGAACCTGTCCGTGAGGGAACTTGAATCCCTGGCACAGGAAATCAGGTGGGTGATAATCGGGACGGTCGCCAAGACCGGCGGCCATCTTGCTGCGTCCCTCGGCGCGGTGGAGCTTACATTAGCCCTGCACTCCGTGTTTGACACTCCCCGCGACAAGATCGTCTGGGACGTAGGCCACCAGACCTACGCCCACAAGCTGATCACAGGGCGGTACGAAAGGTTCCATACCCTGCGCCAGCTGGGCGGGTTGTCCGGCTTCCCCAAGAGGGCCGAGAGCCCTTACGACGTGTACGACACCGGACACGCGGCAGGTTCGATTTCCTATGCCTTGGGGCTTGCCAAGGCAAGGGATCTGAACAATGAAGATTACAGCGTGGTTGCGGTTATCGGGGACGGCGCGTTGACATCCGGTATCGCCTACGAAGGGCTCAACAATGCCGGGGAACTCAGAACCCCTCTCATTGTGGTGCTAAACGATAATTCGATGTCCATCTCGGAAAACGTAGGCGGGATGAGCAAATACCTTACAATGCTGAGGCTTGCCCCAGCGTACCGTTCTACAAAAGCGGCCGTGGAGAAGATGCTGGACCACATGCCTTCGGGATCGTCCACCATATCCTGGCTGAGGCGCTTCAAAGGCAGTCTGAAATACTTCCTCCTTCCCGAAGCTTGGTTCGAAGCCCTGGGTTTCAGGTATTACGGGCCTGTGGACGGTCATGACATAGGCGGGCTCAAAAGGGTGCTCAAAGAAGCAAAGGCTCTCAGGGAACCTGTGTTCATACACGTGATAACCCAGAAGGGGAAAGGGTACTCCTTCGCCATGGAACACCCGGAGAAGTTCCACGGGCCGGGGCCGTTTGACGCTGAAACGGGAGAACTGAAAGTACAAGATGCTCCTCCTACTTATAGCAAGGTGCTCGGCGAGACCCTGGTCCACTTCGCTGAGCGCAACCCTAAGATAGCTGCGATAACGGCGGCCATGGCAGATGGCACCGGGCTCAAGCCCTTCAAAGACAAGTTCCCCGACAGGTTCTTCGACGTGGGGATCGCCGAAAGCCACGCAGTGGCCTTTGCAGCGGGGCTTGCCCAGGGCGGGATGATACCTGTGGTTTGCATATACTCTACTTTCCTTCAACGGGCTTACGATCAGATCGTCGAAGACGTCTGCCTCCAAAACCTGAAGGTGATTTTTGCCATCGACCGGGCAGGCATCGTGGGACAAGACGGAGAAACCCATCATGGACAGTTTGATGTAAGTTATCTCAGGCACATCCCAGGCCTGACAGTCATGGCGCCCAAGGATGAACGGGAACTGGTGAACATGCTTTGGACAGCCCTGAGCATTGATGGGCCCAGTGCCATACGTTATCCCAGAGGTTGCGGCGTAGGAGTCCCCATAGCAGACGCCTTGGCTGAACCTGAATTGTTGGATGTTGGCAAATCCGAAGTAATATCTTGCGGGGAAGACATAAACATATTGGCTCTAGGAAGCATGGTGTACCCGGCGGTTGAAGCCTCCCGGAAGCTGGCTGAGGAAGGGATCTCCGCCGGCGTGGTAAATGCACGGTTTGTTGTGCCGTTTGACCCTGACAGCGTGGCGGGCCTTCTCACGAAGGCGCCCCTCCTGGTTCTGGAAGAAAACGTGGGAGACGGCGGGTTTGGCGAGATGGTGATCAGCGCCGTAGCCGGGGCGGACAAGGAGGTCCACGCCGTGGCGCTGCCCAAGCAGTTCATACCCCACGGTTCCCAGGACCAACTTCGTTCCATTTACGGTTTGGACATGTCTGGGATAGTGGCACAGGTCAAAAGACTACTCGCTGGATAGGAGAATCTTCAGTGAAGGACGCAGTAGGCATTATTCCCAACCTAGGCAAAGTTGAGACGTGGGAGTTCGCAGGCGAGCTAATCGCATGGCTCAAGCCCAGGGGTTTCAAGGCGTATCTGCCTGCCTGTGCGCGTATGGCGCTGAAGTCAGGATTCGAGGTGATGCCCCCGGACCAATGGCCGGGCGAAGTCAGGTTCGCAATAGTCCTGGGGGGCGACGGTACTTTGTTGGGTGCGGCTAGAGGGCTTGCTCCGATGGGAGTCCCCATCTTGGGAGTGAACCTGGGCCATTTCGGTTTCCTGACCGAGCTTGAGTCAGGCAATGCCTTTGAGCACTTGCCTGAATTCCTGGCAGGCGAGTTCAAAATAGACGAAAGGCTTATGCTTTCGGCATCGGTCATCCGCAATGGGAAGGTTGTGTACAGGGGCAGGGCGCTAAACGAAGCTTGCATTACCAGAGGACACTACGGCCGCTTGACAGTGCTGTCCCTGCGTGTGTCGGGTAGAGATGTGGATACCTATGAAGCCGACGGCATAATTATATCCACACCCACAGGCTCCACCGCGTACTCCCTTTCGGCAGGCGGCCCTATAGTGGCCCCGGAGCTCGATGCTTTCCTGGTGACCCCCATTTGCCCGCATACCTTGTATTCTCGGTCCATCATGATTCCAGGCTCCGAATCATGCGAGATAGGGGTGGTTTTACCCAGCCAATCCACCATGCTGTCTTTGGATGGGCAGGAATTCCACTCCCTTGAAAAGAATGACATGATCAAGATCGAAAAGTCTGAACATAAGGCAATGCTTCTCCGGCGTAGTGGATGGTCATTCTACGACGTATTGCGCAAGAAAATGAAAGAGGGTGCGGCCAGACTACCCAGAGGTGATGCCGGGCTGAGTGCAAAACCTTGAAATGAGGAGGCATTTCTTGCATGAAGGCCAAGAGGCAAATGAGAATCATAGAGCTGGTGTCTCAGAACGTTATAACAAGCCAGGAGGAACTGTGCCGCCTGCTCGCTAGGGAAGGGATCAAGGTCACCCAAGCGACCATATCCAGGGATATTAAGGAGCTCAACATGATAAGGGTGCCGGCAGGCGACGGCAGGTACAAGTATGCACTTATGCCAGGCGATCCTACTGCTGCATATAGGGAACGTTTCCACAGGTTGTTCATGGACTGCTGTATCGACATGGAGAAATCGGGCAATTTGGTGTTGGTGAAGACCATTTCAGGGACTGCTTCAGCGGTAGGCGAGGCCATCGACGGGCTCAAACTTGACGGCATTCTGGGGACGGTAGCCGGAGACAACGCAGTGCTTGTTGTGTCAAAGGACGGGTATCCGGCAAGCGAAATACTTCAATCTTTACGCAATATAGCGGGAATGTGATGATTATTGCTTACATACCTGCGCATAAGGAACTTCGGGATTTTCGATGACATAGACATTGAACTCGGGCCTGGGCTTACCGTTTTTACCGGAGAGACAGGGGCCGGTAAGTCCATGATCGTCGATGCGGTCACCGCGTGCCTGGGCTACAGGACTTCTCCTGATATCATCAGGAGCGGCGAGAAGCGGGCAATCGTTGAACTCCTGATATCTCCCCCTGGCCGATTGGTACCCCGGCTCAAGGACGTGCTGGAAGTCTCTTCTGAGATGCCGGAGATAATGATCCAGCGGGATATTCTGCCTGAAAGATCCTACATGCGCATTAACGGCAAGATCGCGACCATGTCAATGGCTCAAACCATCGGCAGTTATCTTGTGGATATCCACGGCCAGCAGGACCATCATTCCCTTCTGAAACCCCAAAACAACCTGTCCATGCTCGATGAAATGATAAAAGGTGAAATCTGCAAGATAAAACAAGAGTACCGCGACGCTTTTCTGGCCAGGCAAGATATCCTCAGGCAGTCGGAAGAACTTAACCGCGATGCCTCACAGCGCAGGCGTGAGATCGATTTGCTTTCATACCAGGTGGACGAAATAGACAAGGCCGATCTGCGCCGAGGCGAAGAGGAAGAACTAAGGCAGGAGTACAGGGTGCTATCCTCCCAACGCACCCTGATGGAGCTGGCCCAGGAGGCTTACGAAAGGCTCCACGAAGGGTTCCAGGGTTCAAGTTCGGCTTATGATCAACTCACCAACGGCGCCTTCTTGGCGCGCAAGATAGCCGGCATCGACCCGGCAGGTGACAAGCTGGTCCAAGAAATTGAACAGGTGCTGTTTTCCCTGGAAGTTGCAGTGGACACGTTGAGGGATTACCAGCGAAGGTTGGCCTTGGACCCGTCAAGGCTCAAACAAGTGGAAGCCCGATTGGATCTCATTGAAAGGCTGAAGGCAAAATATGGAAACTCAATAGACCGGATACTGGAATACAGGGATACATCAGCCCAAAGGCTGGCCAAGCTCTTGAATGCCGATGAAATCCTGAGGGAGCTCCATGAGAGGCTTAGCCAGGTTGAAACCAAGATGGTAGCCTTGGGCAGGCAGTTGTCTGAAATCAGGCATAAGACCTCAGTTGAGACAGCAAGGCAGGTATCCTCAGTACTGGCGGAATTGGGCATGCCCGGCGCCGAGTTTACCATAGCCCTCAGGAATCAGGACGACGACAAGGGCATCGCCGTAGATGGCAGGAGAATCAGGGCATTTGCCGACGGGTTTGACGTAGCGGAGTTCCTGTTTACCGCGAACCCGGGCGAGGCACCTCTGCCCATCCACAAGGTAGCGTCAGGTGGAGAGCTGTCCCGGTTGATGCTCGCCATCAAGTCCTGCATGGAAGGAGTGGCATCAGTTCCCACCCTTATCTTTGACGAGATCGATGCGGGTGTGGGAGGTAAAGCGGGACAAGCCATCGGCGAAAAACTGTGGCAGCTGAGCCGGAATCACCAGGTGTTGTGCGTGACCCACCTAGCCTCGATTGCAGCCATGGCAGATACCCATTTTGTAGTAAACAAGTACGAAAAGGCCGGCAGGACTTATGCCGAAGTGACAGAGGTAAGGGATGAGCATAGGGCCAGGGAGATTGCACGCATGCTGAGCGGCACCGAAGTGGGAGTGTCCCTGGATCACGGCAGGGAACTCCTGGCGGCAGCGGAGCAATACAGGCGAAGATGCGGAAAACCGGGGTAGGAAGCGCTGCCTAATAAAACCCTTCTTTGCGGCAAACCTTAATAGCTGTGAAGCCGTAGAGGAGGTGTGCTGCCGTTGGGGCACAAGAAGAACAAGGCACTGGGCATTGTACTGTGCATCTTCGTAGTAGCCATCGTGTCGTCAAGTTCTTTCAGGACGGCGTTTTCTTTTCCCGATGCCATATCTGTAGCGGCAGGAGAGCTGTTTGCAATCGATACCGGGTTCCCGGTAGTGTCTGTTTATTCTCCCAGAGCTTCTTCAGTTGAAAGGCATCCTTTCGGCAATTTACCTACCAAAGTAGTATTTGACGCTGAGGAACCCGGAAGTTTCCCTGTAGAGTTCAGGCTGTTTGGTTTGATACCCATCCGCAGGGTTTCTCTGGTCGTGGAAGAACCTGTGATGGTGATGCCGGGCGGCCATTCAATCGGCGTAATCCTCAGAAGCCACGGGCTTGTCGTCACAGGCCTGGCGCCTGTTGAGTCTATAGACGGAAGGCAAGTGTGGCCTGCGAAGGATGCAGGGATTGAAGCGGGCGATGTGATCATATCTGTGGGCGATCAAAAGGTGAAAAGCAGGGAACAGCTGGCGATCTTGGTCGATGCGGCAGGGCGGGTCGGCAGTTGGTTGGACGTCCTGGTCGAGAAACCCGACGGGTTTCTCCTGAGCAAGGTACTCATGCCTGTTCAGCACAAGGACGGGGGATTCAGGATAGGCCTGGTGGTAAGGGACTCCCTTGCAGGTGTGGGAACTCTCACTTTTTACGAAGAAAGCTCCAGGTTGTACGCGGCTCTGGGCCACCTGATATCCGAAGGTGATTCAAGACGCCCTCTGGTCATGAAAGAAGGTCATATAGTGCGGTCAACCATAGCAGGGGTCCAGCCCAGCAAGAAAGGGCAGCCCGGAGAGTTCCTGGGGATGTTCGTTGAGGACCAAGATGAAATTGGGAACATCATCAAGAACGGTCCGTGCGGCATCAGCGGCATACTCACGACACCCCTGGTTAACCCATACTACACCGAGGCCATCCCGTTAGGCCTCCCCAACCAAGTGGTCAAAGGGCCGGCGGAGATTCTCACAACAGTCAGCGACAGGCGGATCGAGAAGTTCTCGATTGAGATAGAAAGCGTGTATTCAGGTTCAGGAGTGTCTTCCAAAGGCTTTACAGTGAGAATTACCGACCCCAAGCTCTTGTCCCTTACAGGAGGCATAGTGCAGGGCATGAGCGGGAGCCCGGTAATCCAAAACGGCCGTCTCGTCGGGGCAATCACCCATGTCTTGGTCAACGATCCTACCAGGGGTTACGGAACATTTGCCCTGTGGATGGCCCAGGAAGCGTACATAGTGCCGGGGAGCGGATATGCAGGTTACAAGGCTGCGGTGAAGAGCTTTGAAGGTCTGGAATAGTCGCCAGCCTGTCGGCAGGAGTCTTGTCAGTAGCGGAGAAGAGATATACAATAGTTGGCAGAGAAGGGAAAAACAAGGCAAACAAAGGGAGTACCGGGATGTATTAGGTGTATTAATCGCGGGGAGAGGGATCTAATTGCATAAAATCCGTGTGTTGATTGCAGATGATAACCGGGAATTTGCTGACCTTCTTCATGAGTACCTGCAGCAGCAAGATGATATGCAGGTTGTAGGGGTAGCGTATAATGGGCTGGAAGCCTTGGAGCTCATCGAGGAATGCTCCCCCGATATTGTGGTGCTTGACATCATTATGCCGTACCTTGACGGTATCGGCGTGCTCGAACAGCTGTCAGGGCATCCCCTTGCCAAACGTCCCAAGATAGTGATGCTCACCGCCTTTGGGCAAGAGTCCATCACCCACAGGACTCTGGAGCTGGGCGCCGATTACTACATTCTGAAGCCCTTCGACTTGGACATCCTTGCACACAGGCTCAGACAGATGGCAAGGGGACAGGTATTGCCGGTCAAAATCCCGACTGTGAGGGACAAACAAAAAGAGCAGGATATGCGGGTAACGGCGATCATGCATGAACTGGGAATTCCTGCACATATCAAGGGTTATATGTACTTGAGAGATGCGATCATAATGGTTACTTCGCGTGTTGAGCTCCTCTCCCGCATAACCAAGGAATTGTATCCCGCAATAGCCGAGAAGTACTCCACCACTCCCAGCAGGGTTGAGAGGGCCATCCGTCACGCCATCGAAGTTGCGTGGACCAGGGGCAACGTTGAGTTCATAGATGAGATGTTCGGGCATACCGTTAGCCAGGACAAGGGCAAGCCTACCAACTCTGAGTTCATAGCCATGGTTGCAGACAAGCTGCGGTTGACTTCGTGATAAGAGATACTTCACGTTGACTCCCTGATGAGAGAAATTCAAGATGAACTTCCTAAAAAGAGGATAACAGCCACCGGCGCGTTGAAATATCCCTTCGGGGTGTAGCCTATGGATAACGCCAGGGCGAGATTGCTTGAGTTCATTTTGAACTCGACCCATGACGCCATCGTTGCCGTAGACAGCGCCGGTGATGTCTTGGTTTTCAACCGTGCCGCTGAGAAGCTCATCGGCAAGCAAGCCGCGGATGTGCTGGGGAAGCCTGTTAAGGAAGCCATCCCCAACACAGGGCTTGACGACATACTGAGGACCGGAGTACCTGAGATCAACAAGGCTCAAGAACTAACCGGCAGCACCGTGGTGGTTACCAACAGGATGCCGGTGAGGGATTCACAGGGCAGGATCGTAGGTGCGGTTGCCGTGTTCAGGGACATCACTGAAATCCGGACCCTGGCCGAAGAGATCACCAACCTCAAGCAAATCCAGTCTTTGCTCACCGCTGTTATCAACTCGACCCAGGATGCCATCTCAGTGGTTGATCACCGGGGGATAGGAATCCTGATCAATCCAGCGTATACCAGGCTCATTGGGTTTTCAGAGGAAGACGTGATCGGGAAGCCTGCTACCGTCGACATAGCCGAAGGGGAAAGCGTGCACTTGGAAGTGCTCAGGACCAGGAAACCCGTTAAGAATGCCAAGATGAAAGTGGGGCCCATGAAGCGTCCTGTGGTGGTAAACGGCTCGCCTATCCTCGTGGACGGCAAGCTCATGGGCAGCGTTGCGGTGATCCGCGACGTGTCGGAAATCATGCAGTTGACCGAAGAGCTTGAAAGAATCAGGAGCATGGTCAAAGGCTTTGAGGCCAAGTATACCTTCGAGGATGTGGTGGCAGAAAGCCCCCTTATGGTTCAGGCGGTGGAACAAGCCAAGCAAGTGGCGTCTACGCCTGTAACAGTGCTGCTGCGCGGGGAAAGCGGCACCGGCAAAGAGCTTTTCGCCCACGCCATCCACAATGCTTCTCCCAGGAGAAACAGGCCCTTTGTGAGGGTAAACTGCGCCGCTCTGCCCAAGACCCTGCTTGAGTCAGAGCTTTTCGGCTACGTGAACGGCGCCTTCACAGGTGCCAGGAAAGGCGGCAGATAAGGGCTTTTCGAGGAAGCGGACGGCGGCACCTTGTTCTTGGATGAGATCGGAGTCATGGACCTATCGGTTCAGGCTAGCTTTTTGAGAGTGCTCCAGGAAAGAGAGATAATGCGCATAGGGGATTCTAAGCCTACGCCTATAGATGTCAGGGTGATTGCCGCAACCAACGTCCCCCTTGAGCAATTGGTGGCTCAAGGCAAGTTCCGCGAAGATCTCTACTACAGGCTCAATGTAATCCCTATTTTCATCCCTCCTTTGAGGCAGCGGCCTGAAGATCTGCCCAAACTGTGCAGGTTCTTGCTGCGAAAGCTTAACCAGGATTACGGGCGGGCCGTCAAAGGTGTTGGCGATGAAGTGATGCGACGTTTCCTGGCGTACAAGTGGCCGGGGAACGTCCGGGAGCTTGAAAACGTGTTGGGCAGGGCAATCATCAACATGGGCTTCCAAGATCAGGTTATCTGCAGCGAGCATGTACCTCCCTTGGGATGGGGCGGACAGGCGGGCCAGTGGGTACCCCGGGACATTTCATACCCCAAGGAAGATGACGGCGAAACCCTTCGGGACGCAGTGGCCAGGGCCGAAGCTGAGGCGATAAAGAGAGCATTAGAGAGGTTCTCGTACAACAAGACCCGGGCGGCCAAGTCATTGGGCATAAGCATCAGGGCGCTTTACAACAAGATACACAAGTACGGGCTGAGCCGTGAGACTTCGTGAAAAAGGATACAAAGTCCACCCTGCAATTAGGTGCAAGCATGGTTGTTCCTATATGCATTTTTCTGCCTGGTATGTCCCCCGCATGTCCTCTATATATCTCCCGGGCCTGAGAGCTTATCCCCTTCTTGCAGGATCCTAGCGTGCGGCTAAAGCTCAGGTTGTACTGCTGCGTGTGGCACGATCTTTGCATCGCTTGCTCGGCAGGTGGCTGCATACCGCTGCGGACGTACCCCCATCGCCTTTGTCGTAAGACACCTCACGCCACCTGACCATCTCTTGCTGAACATCTCTTGAGAAGGGGGAAGTCAAATGGAAGTGCTTGTTCACATGGAGCCACAAGGGTATGAGCAAGTGGTTTTCAACTACGACAAGGTCTCAGGCTTAAAGGCTATCATCGCAATCCACGACACCACTTTGGGCCCGGCCCTGGGCGGGGTCAGGATGTGGCCCTACAAATCTGAGGAAGAGGCGCTCACCGACGCCCTCAGGCTTGCCAGGGGCATGACGTACAAGAGCGCCGCAATGGGGTTGAACCTGGGCGGAGGTAAGGCCGTGATCATCGGCGACCCCAGGAAGGACAAAACCGAAGAGCTTTTCAGCGCCTTCGGGATGTTCGTAGAGACCCTAAATGGCAGGTATATTACCGCGGAAGACGTGGGAACAACCACCGACGACATGGATATCATCAGGGGTTACACGGATCACGTGGTAGGGCTGTCCGGCACAAGCGGGGATCCTTCACCTTTCACCGCCTTTGGCACCTTCAGGGCCATGCAAGCCTGTGCCAAGTACGTGTTCGGCGATGAGGACCTGGCAGGCAGGAAAGTGGCTATCCAAGGAGTGGGCAACGTAGGTTACCACCTGACACAACGCCTCCTGGAGGCCGGCGCCCAAGTGTACGTGGCTGACCTGTACCCTGACAAGACAGACAGGGCGGTCGAACTTGGGGCACATGCCATCCCTTGCGACGAGGTTTATGACCAGGAATGCGACATCTTTGTCCCGTGTGCCCTTGGCGGGTGCATCAACGATGATACCGTGGAAAGGCTCAAAGCTAAGATAGTGTGTGGAAGCGCCAACAACCAGCTGTTGGAAGACCGCCACGCTGAAGTGCTTGCCGACAGAGGTATCCTGTATGCCCCGGACTTTGTGGTCAACGGAGGGGGCCTCATAAACGTCTCCTTTGAGCTTGCCCCGGGAGGGTACAGCCGGGAGCAGTCCCTGGCTAAGGTGTCAAAGATATATGACATCCTGCTCAAGGTGTTCGGGATCGCTGAGGAGCGAGGCATAACCACTGCACAGGCTGCCAATCTGTTGGCGGAAGAGCGGATCAGAAAGGCCCTTGAGCAGAAGCGCATATATCGGCCGTCTGCGTAGAGGGGCTGACGCCCAAGAGCGCCTGCCCTGCAAGGTGGAGTCTGTAAGCCTGGCCGAGTGCTTTGAGCGAGCCTCTTAGCCCGGCATGGGCAGGAACCGGATGGAGAGGAGGAAGATACACCTTGGATAAGCGGGTTGTGTTCAACGAGGCACACTGCAAGAGCTGCGAACTGTGCGTGTGGGTATGTCCCAAGCAGATCATCCTTTTCAAGGAAGAGCTCAACGCTTCGGGCTATCACCCGGCGAATGTAAGCGACAAAGACCAGGAGCAATGCATCAGCTGCGCCATGTGTGCCCGCATGTGCCCTGACGCGGTCATTGAGGTTTTCCGGTGATTAGCAGGAGGTGAGATTTGTGTCCCAACCTATCCTCATGAAAGGCAATGAAGCCATTGCCGAAGCGGCCATCCGCGCAGGATGCAGGTTTTTCTTCGGGTATCCCATTACTCCCCAAAACGAGATCCCGGAGTACATGTCCAAGAAGCTCCCCGAAGTGGGCGGTGTGTTCGTCCAGGCTGAAAGCGAGGTTGCATCCATCAATATGGTATACGGGGCTGCCGGCGCAGGCGCCCGGGTAATGACCTCGTCTTCCAGTCCTGGGATTTCCCTCATGATGGAAGGGCTTTCCTACATCGCAGGCGCTGAGCTGCCGTGCGTAATCGTAAACATCTCCAGGGGGGGCCCAGGGCTTGGAGGGATTCAACCGTCCCAGGCTGACTACTTCCAGGCCACCAAAGGTGGGGGCCATGGTGATTACAAGGTCATAGTCTATGGGCCTTGTTCGGTTCAAGAGGCGTGCGATCTCATGGTGAAAGCCTTCGATGTGGCCGACAAGTACAGGAACCCTGTGATGATCCTGGGAGACGGCATGATAGGGCAAATGATGGAGCCGGTGGTGTTCCGGGGTGGACAAGGGGAAGGTTCCCTGCCTGAAAAACCCTGGGCCACTACTGGAAATGAAGGCAGGAAGTCCAACCTGATAACATCCATACACCTTGATCCTGAAGTGTTGGACGCCCACAACTGGAAGCTTTGCCAGAAGTACAAAGCCATCGAGGAAAACGAAGTGATGTACGAAGTTTACCGCGAAGACGACGCTGAGTGGTTCCTGGTGGCTTATGGCACCGTGGCCAGGATATGCATTTCCGTCATGGACAAGATGCGCAAAGAGGGGTTCAAGGTAGGGCTCATCCGCCCCATTACCCTGTGGCCTTTCCCCAAGGCGGCATTCGAGCAGGTGGCAGACAGGGCCAAGGGCTTCCTGTGTGTTGAGATGTCAACAGGCCAGATGGTGGAAGATGTGAAACTTGCGGTGGAGGGAAGGGCCCCTGTTTACTTCTACGGGCGGACCGGAGGTGCCGTGCCCCTGCCAAGGGCCATCGAAAAACGCATGCGCGACGTGATCGAAGGGCGCGAGCCGGTGGTTACCGATTATCTGGAGGGCCGAGGAGGTGGAGTCAAATGAAACCGGTATACCTGCGTCCCAAATCGCTCACACACACGGTTACCCACTATTGCCCCGGTTGCACCCACGGCATATCCCACAGACTGGTGGCTGAGGTAATCGACGAGCTGGGTATCCAAGGCAAGACCATCGGAGTGGCGTCTGTCGGATGTTCGGTGTTCGCGTACAACTACTTCGACACGGACTTCCAGCAAGCGGCCCATGGCCGGGCGCCCGCGGTTGCCACGGGGATAAAGCGGGTTCACCCTGACAAGATCGTGTTCACCTACCAGGGCGACGGGGACCTGGCGTCTATAGGTGCGGCGGAAATCGTTCACGCCGCTGCCAGGCGCGAGAACATCACGGTGATATTCATAAACAACGCCATATACGGGATGACAGGCGGGCAGATGGCCCCCACAACCCTGGAAGGCCAGGTAACCACCACTTCTCCCTTTGGCAGGGAGCACGGGGTTCAGGGCTATCCCCTGAGGATGTCAGAGCTTCTGGCTGCGGTTGACGGTGCGTACTACATCGCCAGGTGTTCCCTCCACAATCCTGTCCAGGTAGCACGGGCGAAGAAATCCATAAAGCAGGCATTCCAGAACCAGATGGAGGGCAGAGGGTTCTCCATGGTGGAACTTCTGTCAACCTGCCCGACCAACTGGCGCATGACCCCTCAAAAGGCCCTGGAGTGGGTGGAGAAGCACATGATTCCGGTGTACCCGTTAGGGGAGTTCAAGCGCGGGGAGGGTGAGTGACGTGAACCATCAGATCATCATGGCGGGGTTCGGCGGGCAGGGGGTTATGCTCATAGGCACTCTCCTCACTTATGCCGGCATGCGCGAGGGGAAGCACGTGTCGTGGCTCCCTTCATACGGCCCTGAAATGCGCGGCGGAACGGCTAACTGCGCCGTATGTATATCAGACGCGCCCATAGCTTCCCCGGTGGTTACCGAGCCCACGGCGGTTATCGCTATGAATTTGCCATCCTATGAGAAATTCAGTAAGATTTTAGTGGCCGGAGGTTCTCTCATAATTAACTCAAGCCTCGTAAGTGTCGAGAATATACGAGGAGACATCAAGGCGTACCGCATACCCGCCAACGATGAAGCGGAAACCCTCGGCTCACAACGGGTAGCTAACATGGTATGCCTTGGAGGTCTTCTGGGTGTTGAAGACATAGTCGAGATCGAGACTGTGATAGCAGTCTTACCCGAAGTAATACAAGAGAGGTATCATCACCTCCTTGACTTGAACGCGAGGGCGCTGAGACGCGGCTACGAAATGGTACGGGAAATGAAATAACCCTTTGGGCCGTAAGCTTCGGGCTGGAAGATCTGGGCCGGAAGATAGGGCCGGAATGTGAGGGGTACTATGAGTCAAAGAAAAACAGTCAGCGTAGGCGACGTGGAAAACATCCTGGTATGCCTTCCCGGAGTTCAGAAGGCCCGTGTGGTGGTCAATGATTGGGGAGCAATCGAAGAAATACATATCCTCACAGGGTTGGACCGGAACCCGAAGCAGATAGTCAGGGACGTTCAGAGCGCACTCAAGGCCCAATGGGATATAACGGTGGACCGCCGAAAGGTCTCGGTGGCCCAGCTTAAGTCAACTACGCCTCTGACGCCTGGACGACTTCGCTACGCAGGGTTAGAGATGAAGACCGATACCGGCACGGGGAAGAGCGAAGTGTGCGTCACCCTTGAACGGAGCAATGAGGAACAAAAGGCCGTTTATGTCGGAAGAGCTGAGACAGACGGCACCGAAGGTTCCCTGCTTTTCGCAATAGCCCGTGCCACATGTTTGGCGGTCAACCTTACAATCCAACCACCCAACGCGTTTTTCCCTGATGATGTGGCGCTCATTCAAGTCGGCCCGAGGCGAGCGGTTGCAGTGCTGGTAACTCTCGTCACGCCCAGGGGGAACCATGAGGAGCTGCTGGGGGCTGCAATTATCAGACGTGAGCCCATGGAAGCGTGCGTCAGGGCAACCCTTGACGCGTTGAACAGGAGGCTTGAGGTGTTGCCGGTTCAGGGCAGTGTGGAAAGGCCTGCAAAGGATCTGGAAGAGGATGAAAACGCGATGGAAGGACCTGACCGGGGTCAAGCCCTTGCGCCTGAATCAGAGGCTCAAGCCGAATCTGAAGCTGTCGGGGAATGACAGGACAGAAATATCCCGACGGTAGAATATCTCCCAGACCCTGCCTCATAGGTTGTTATGTGGATAACGCTCACCGGAGGCAGGGTCATGAAAACTCGAGCTGCGGCTTCTCCTGTTATGCTTTGCTCCTTGCTGTTGGTATCAGGTATTATCATGGGCATCCTCGGGCTGAGGGTGCTGTCTCCAGATGAAAAAGCTGAGCTTGCATCTTACCTGGAAGTGTTCATGAGAGGGCTTTCCAACCCGGGCCTGGAACCGCCGGTAATCCTTCGGCTGTCCCTTGCCCACAATCTAAAGACCGTAGCCCTGATGTGGGCGTTCGGGCTTGCCGTGATCGGCGCTCCCCTTACATGCATCATGCTGTTCATAAGGGGCTTCGCTCTCGGCTTCAGTTCTGCCTTTGTAATCAAGCAAGTGCCCCAGGGAGGGTTTCTCATATTTGCGGCAGGCATGCTCCCCCACAACCTGGTTGCCCTGCCTGCCCTGGTGCTTCTCTCGTCCCTTTCCCTGGCCTTTTCCGTCAGATTGTTCAGCGAACGCCCTTGGGTCCACGGCGGGTTGCTCAAGCTCAGCACAGGGTATACGCTCAAGTTCGCCCTTATGTCCCTCTTGCTGTTGGCCGCTTCGCTGCTGGAAGCATACATCACACCCTTGCTCTTGAGAAAAGCCGCGGCTTACCTTTGACAGCGAGCTTACTCCGAATAGTGTGTGCTTTACTGACATAAGTGTTTAGTGGAAAGCTATTCTCTAGGTAGGATATTTCACCTGATGAAGGGAAACCTAGAAAAAACCGACGATATAACCGGCCAAGGGTTTAGGGGGGAGGAATGTTAATGGAAAGCCTCATCCAGGAATTCATAGAGTATTTGGGGCACGAAAAAGGCCTTGCAACCAACACCTTGGAATCATACGGGAGGGACCTGAGACAGTATTGCGGCTTTCTGTCGGAAGATGCATCCCAGACTCCCGAGACGGCTTCCCAAGCTACAATCGTGGCTTATCTCATGATGCTCAGGAAACAGGGGAAAGCCACCGCCACCATTGCCAGACGCTTGGCGGCTCTTAAGGCGTTCTACCAGTTCATGCTGAAAGAAAACTACGTTACCAAGGATCCCACAGATGAACTGTCTTCACCCAAACTGGAACGGAAGCTTCCCAAAGTGCTCACTGTCGATGAAGTAGATAAGCTGCTGAATCAGCCTGATACTTCCACCCCGGCAGGGATACGGGATAAGGCCATGCTTGAAGTACTGTACGCCACGGGCATCCGCGTGTCGGAGCTGGTTAGCCTTAACCTGGGCGACATTGATTTCAACGAGGGATTTGTGCGCTGCATCGGCAAGGGGTCCAAGGAACGGGTGGTGCCCATGGGGGAGCTGGCCATCAACTCGCTCAAAGCGTACCTTTCCAAGGGAAGGCCTAAACTGGCAGCTAACCCGGAGGAAAACGCGTTGTTCCTCAATCACCATGGCAGAAGGCTGACCAGGCAAGGTTTCTGGAAGATAGTGAAGAAGTATGCCGCCCAGCTTGGGATCAGGAAAGAGATTACCCCTCACACGCTTCGGCACTCATTTGCCACCCACTTGCTGGAGAACGGGGCGGATATCAGGGCGGTCCA
>JAAZEL010000071.1 GCA_012512325.1 Candidatus Fermentithermobacillaceae bacterium
CAGCGAAGATGAACGAGTATCGGGCTTTGCGACCATTGGCCGAATTGATCTCTTGCTTCAGCCATCTGCGGAGGTAGCGCATGTTGTAAACGTTGGTAAGAGGGTCGGTTTCGGCTTCTTCGGTTTTCACCGCCAGTTCTTTCTGGAACAGGTTTTGGAGCCGGAGAGACAACACACCGATAAACATGACCAAGAAGGTTATGTTGCCCATGTGCGAAGTAAGCAGCATTGACACAACTGTCACAAAGGCGCGCTGCGCGATGATGGCCCTCCGTTCGAAGAGAAAGGTTCTCTTGAAGGATTCCCACACGGGACGCCTTTTCATAATGGCGACAGAGACCGAAACCAGGAAAATGTTGATGACGTCAACGGTAAGCACCATCAAGCACACTGCAAGCACAGCCTTATTGTCCGCGGGTACCCCTGGTTGCCAGCCAACACGCAATCCCACTAATTCCGCTGCGCAAAGACTCAATGTAATCTGACCTGCGTTGAATAGGCAGTTGAGAAGTCCATGCTTCCTGGTGAAAACAAAGAGCAATGAGGAAGGGATCGCCACTAGCAGAGATGCAGAAATGCCTTGGTAGTAGAGTGCGCTCAGGAGCAGGGGGAACCCTGGGTTGAACTGTACACTTGACGGCATGGTCACAGGAAGATGGTAAGAGATCAGCCCCAGTACTGTGAGAAGCACAGCCGTCTTAGTTTCAGGAAAGGGCCTGCTTCTCAGGAGACCGACGCACAGAGGCAGACCGATGGCTGCAATCACCGCGAAATATGTGATATGCGGCAAAGCGTCCCTGCCCTTGAGGCTGGTCCTAATAAGCCGGCTACTCGGCCAAGACGGACTTAGCTTTTGTTCCTGTACCGGTTGTTCCGATGCCGGTTCTCCTGATTCTTCTTTTGAGGCAAACAACTCGCTTAGCCGATCAGGTATTTCAGACACCTCTTGAACCACGAAATCTTCACTTGAGTGTGCCCTTATACAAATTGTCGCTCTGTTCAGCGCTATCGCCCGCAGGGGTTCTTATTGAAGAACGGCGGTGTGCAATGAGCGATTGTCACCGGAACACCTCATTCATGTAACAGTATCGTACAAGAACTGTGGTATTTCAATGGGACTTTTGGACCTAAGTCAGCGTTTTCACAGTGCCCGGGTGGATTCTGTGTCGTGCCATGTGTGTCACGACGCTGCAGACCTAAAGCCCCATTCCATGAATGGGAACCCCAATAATAGGAAACAACTCCGTCTATTCTTCCTTACCTGCAAACTGCTTCCGGTAGTTTTCAACTTCATCGGGCTCCAACCTTCTAAACAGGATAGGGGGCACCTCAAAAGGCCTGCCGGGCTTAAGGGCTGTAAGATCAAGGGCGTCATCCAGCCCGGCCCGGCGCTCTTCCTCGGTCATGCCCAGAGCGTCGAACAAGGCCTCTGACGTGAAAGGTATAAGGGGTGATGAAGCTATGGCGTATGTCCGGATCAGGTTTATGCACGTGCGGAGCACCAAGGCCGCTTCATCGGGATTATCTTTCAGCAAGCTCCAAGGAGCGCGGGCGTCAATATACACGTTGCCGTGAGACCACAGTCTCTTGAGGGCAAGGGTAGCCTTCCTGAACTCGAAGCTCCGCAGAGCGGTCCGGTACTCTTGGATGCTGTCCTTGCACTGGGCAAGCAGAGCATCTTCGTGTTCGCCCCACTGACCGCCTTCAGGTATTGCATTTCCAAGCCGTGACGATACAAGTTTGAGGGTACGGTTGACGAAATTGCCCAGGGTGCCCGCTAAGTCTTTGTTAACCACGGTTGCAAACAAATCCCAGGTGAAGTCCGAGTCATCGGTCTCAGGCGCTATTGATATCAGGAAATATCTCCAGTAGTCAGGGGGGAGGATTTCCAAGGCATCGTCCATAAACACGCCCCTGCCCTGGCTGGTGGAAAACTTGCCGCCGTAGTACGTGAGCCAGTTAAACCCCTTGATGTAGTCAGCCATGGTCCAGGGCTCTCTTGTACCCAGGATGGTCGCAGGCCAGACAATGGTGTGGAAGGGGAGGTTATCCTTTGCCATGAACTGGGCGTAGTACACGTCATCGGCATCGTACCACCATGACCGCCAGTCGCGGTTGGCGGGGTCCTCATCCGCCCATTCCTTGGTGGCTCCCACGTACTCGATGGGTGCGTCGAACCACACATAGAATACCTTGTTCTCGTAGCCTTCGCGGGGGACAGGCACTCCCCATGTGAGATCCCTTGTAATGCAACGGGGCTGCAGGCCTTCGCTGAGCCATTTCATGGCGATCGAGTAAGTGAGCTTGGGCCAGTTGGTGTTGGATTTCACCCATGCTTCAATCTCAGAGCTCAGAGAGTCCAGTTTGAGAAACAAGTGCTTAGAAGTACGCAGCTCCAGATTACGGCTGCCTGACACGGCGGATCTGGGATCGATCAATTCCGACGGGTCCAGCAGACGGGCGCAGTTTTCGCATTGATCGCCCCTGGCCCTGTCGTAGCCGCAATTAGGACACGTTCCTATGACATACCTGTCAGGTAGAAATCGTTCGTCGTCCAAGGAATATATCTGCTGAATACCGCGTTCCTCAATGAACCCGTTCTTGTCCAGCATCCTGTAAAAATGTTGGGTGAGCTCATGGTTCTGGGGCGAGGAGCTGCGGCCGAAATAGTCAAAAGACAACCCGAAGCGCATGTACACATCTTTTTGCCTCTGGTGCTGGATGTCGCAGTAAGTTCTTACGTCCAGGCCTTCTTCCAAGGCTGCGATTTCCGCAGGAGTGCCATGTTCATCAGTGGCGCATATGTAGAGCACTTCTTCGCCTTCGAGCCTGAGAAACCTGGCGTATACGTCCGCCGGGAGCATAGAGCCGACCAGGTTGCCTAAGTGCTTCATGCCGTTTATGTAGGGTAACGCGCTTGTAATCAGATAGCGGGTCATCTTATACACCTCTCAAGTTTGACGGTATACATTACAGCGTAATTCGCAGTTTCTACTATGATATTGTTGCCTTCGCGGTGTGTCAAAGTCAAACCGGGAGAAGCTATCGGCCAAACTTCGACCAGAATCGCCCGGGTTACGGCAGATCCGTATACGGGGCGGGCCAATCCCTCGGGCTGTCAAGACCTCTGCGACTGGATTGGTGCATCAGGTGTACCAATCCTTTAGGTTTCCGGGTCGAAATGGTACACCACGTGTGCCGCGTGAACGTACTAGCGACTGCGAGAGAGTGGAAATGGCACATCACGTATGCCAATCCTTCGGGCTTACGAGCCAAAATGGTACACCACGTGTGCCATTCGCACGCATTAGCGACTCCGGAAGAGTGGAAATGGCACACCAGGTGAGCCAATCCTTCGGGCTTACGAGCCTAAATGGTGCACCACGTGTGCCATTTGAACGTACTAGCGACTGCGACAGAGTGGAGATGGCGCATCAGGTGAGCCAATCCCTCGAGTTCCCGGGCCTAAACGGTACACCACGTGTGCCATTTGAACGTACTAGCGACTGCGACAGAGTGGAGATGGCGCATCAGGTGAGCCAATCCCTCGAGTTCCCGGGATAAATGGTACACCACGTGTGCCATTTGAACGTACTAGCGACTGCGAGAGAGTGGAAATGGCACACCAGGTGTACCAATCCTTCGGGTTTCCGGATCGGAATGGTACACCACGTGTGCCAATTCTCCGGACTTACGGGCCGAAGATGCTTGCCGACTTCGGGGTTCTTGGACTCGTAGCCGACATGGAACTTGCGCATGGCAATGGAAGGTAATACTCCTTGGTCCGGAGAAGTGGTCTAGGTGCAAGAAACCCGTCCCGTTCATGCGGGAAATAACCGGAGACTCCGCGAAGAGCGGTTGAGCCGCAAACAACCCGATTCGCATTTAGGTGACCTGCGTTAGTTGTGTCCGCAAGACCTGGATGAGGGAGATGATCAGATGAACTCTGGTTCCCCAAGCAAGGATGAGTTGCGTTGTTATGTTGAAAACGCTGTTACATGGGTAAAGGGCCGCCTTGGCTCCGAGGAGTACCGGTTTAGGTGTCTGGCCTTTGTTGAAGATGCTTATGAAATGAGCAATAATATCGAGATTTTCGGAGGGGACACGGCCAAAGAATCTGCTGATCAGTATGGCGTGATCAACAGGGAGGGTGTTCCGCCGGCGGGCGTGTTCGTGTTCTACGATTGCTGGGGCACATTGAAAGGCCGGTACAAGAACTGGGGTCATGTTGGCCTATCTACAGGTGATGGGAACGTAATACACGCCTGGAATGTGGTGAGGATTGACGATTACCTCGACCTAGAAAACATTACACCTGCACCGGGATGGACCCAGCCCCGATACATAGGATGGGCGCCTGTAGAACGGATCTTTCAAGGATACAGGAAACTCGGTTCCACCAATGAGACAGACGAGAATGATAGATGAAGCTGCGGGGGTATGCATAGTGCTGAGGGGCAGTATCGCCCGCGGGTACACGAACCCCTGTTCTTGAGCCACTTCCGAGTCACTTCGCGTTAGAACCGATAACGGTGAGCAGCAATATCACCCTCGGGTACACGTCCTAGTGACGGTAGCTAGTATAGTTTGGACTTCCGCCCAGATAGGTGTTATAATCTCATTTGTCGGGGCGTAGCGCAGCTAGGTAGCGCGCATGGTTCGGGACCATGAGGCCGCTGGTTCAAATCCAGTCGCCCCGACCATCTTATTTGAGAATGATGGTAGAGTCGTAGAGTATTATCGATATGTTTTCTTGAACGCGTTTTTTCAAGAACACCGAAAAAC
>JAAZEL010000072.1 GCA_012512325.1 Candidatus Fermentithermobacillaceae bacterium
ATGTGTGGGTTCCCCATGGATACGGCCGTTCCATACAACACCTTTCCCTCATATTCAATGGGTTCGTTCACCACCGGCTCAGGCCCGTCCAGCTTTGCCAAAGGAATTTGAGCTCTATTCAAACGGGGAATGCCCATATCCACAGAAATCGTCTCTACTATCCCATCTTTCACTGTAAGGTAAGGCTTTATCAGGCCTGCCTTGGTTTCAACTACCAGGGAGGTCTTGCCGGTCAGCCCGGCTTCATACACGTACTTGGCGAAACAACGCATTCCATTGCCGCACATTTCACCTTCCAACCCGTCAGCGTTAAAGAAAACCATCCTGAAATCGGCGATCTCAGAGGGTTCTATGAGAATCAGACCGTCAGACCCTACTCCGAAGTGACGGTCTGACATCCTGCGTGCCAGTTCTGACCAATCGTGTTCGTGGGGGTATGAAAACCTGTCGATGTATATATAGTCGTTACCTAATCCGTGCATTTTTGTGAAAGGTATTGCCTTCACTGTATCATCCTCCCTGCAAGTATTCGCGGTTCCCCGGCCCGTTTTGTTGTAGAAGGGCATTGATCCAATTGTACCCCATGTCCGCCCTATTGCACATACCGCGAACCGGGTTAGTCCACCAAGATTGTATTGGCCAACCTGCATCTGATTTCCTGCTAGAATAGCGCATATTTTTCAATACGCTGAGCCACTGCTAATTGCCATTTATGGCAGGACACTCACCTGACACCAATATATGACCGGGTTTGCAAATGGTCCTCTAGCAGGAGTTTTGCAGAGCAGGTCGAATACAGTGTAAGGGAGATTCCATCTAGTCTGCTATTTACCCTTTGTTTACTGGAGATTTCGGAGGAGAGCCGTGGCAGAATTTTTTCTTTCTCATGGGAAGCATATTCTGGCAGCCGTGACTGTTATTGCCCTCGCGGTGCTTGCCACCACTATACATATCAGCCTGTACACTAACAGCCGGTCTCTCGGAATGCACCACGACTCAAGGCAGGATGAGCCGGTAGCCGGAGCTGCTTCCAATCCCTCTTACCTGACTTCGACGCACTTAACTTCGCTTATTGAAGGCGAGCTGGCCTGGCTGTTAAGCTGCAGCTTGCCAAACGGTGCTCTAGCCCAATCACCAGGAAGCAACACAGTAATCCCATATTTTGCAAACCTTGCAGCAAGAAAGCTATTGACTATCGACGCTGAAGCAGTTAGGGACTACATCATTTGGTACCTGTCCAGCCTCAACAAACTTGACCGGTGGGGCCTTTCAGGCACTATATACGACTACAAGGTGGAATACCTGCCTCATGACAATTCATCCGGCACTGACGGTGAACTCAAGGGGATAATAATGATACCTACGGGCAATTACGATTCAGCAGACAGTTATGCCTCCACCTTCCTGTCACTTTTAGGTGAATACTACTTCACAACCGGCGACAGGGATTTGATCCGTTCCAACTTACCCGATATCAGCCTGGTGGCAAGTGTAGTGGTGAACCTGCAAGACGAAGACGGGCTCGTATTTGTAAAACCCGGTTCATGGACAAAGTACCTCATGGACAACGCTGAAAACTACCGGGGCTTGATGGATTGGTCGCAGGTTCTGCTTGAAGAAGGTTACGCTGACGACGCGGATTACTTGAAGCATGTGGCAGCCAGAATCAAAGACGGCATTTTCAACGTGCTCTATGAACCTGAACGAGGAGTCTTCGCCTGGTCAGCGTCGCCTATCTGGAAGCGGTTTCCCAGGGTCGGCAAATGGTATCCTGACGGCGTATCACAGCTATACCTGTTGACCTGCGGCCTGATATCCCCGGAAGATCCTGAAGCCCATGCCATATGGAACACCTTTGTGCAAAACTTCCCCGCATGGGAAATAGGCGTAAAGAAGGACAGGTTCCCCTGGACAAGCGTCGCGGTTGCCTCACTTATGATGGGAGACTGGGACAAGGCCCTGGGATTTGTAGATTGGGCTTACGGGGAATACTTGTTAAACGGCCGCCCGTATCCGTGGTACATCCTGGAATCTGCAGACTTTGTCACCTTGCTTGAACTTGTAACTACTCAATAAACCCAAGGTGTTTGAGAATCCGGGCGATCCCCTCAGAATCGCGGTAACCTGCCAAACTGGCTTTGGCGTTGCCTGATTGGTCCAGGAATACAAGGGTAGGAACCCCGCGGA